>PQXD01000004.1:88505-167372 GCA_003194485.1 Deltaproteobacteria bacterium | reverse complement strand
AATAAACATATTATACAGAGACAAATCATGGCTGTATCTACTCTCATCCCCTTGCTCATCAGGCGCGAATGCCTGGAACTGGATAGACTTGTCGATCTCTGCATCAATCGCTATCACAGACGGGATGACTTTGCCAGGCAGGGAGAGGAAGACATACTCTCGGACAGCCTGGCCATGTGCATCCACTCCTTCTACACAGGTATTGAGCGTATTTTTAAGGCCATTATTCGTGAGGTTGACGGGGTCACCAGCAGTGGTCCTGAATGGCACCGCAATCTTCTATCGGCTATGAGCGTGGAATGTCCTGGCGTAAGGCCCGCGGTTATATCTGAAGATACTTTCAGAAGCCTGGATGATTACCGAGCGTTCAGGCATCTATTCAGAAATATCTATACATACAGGATCGAGCCAAAAAGAATCTTTGAATTAATTGACGTCCTTGTCGGCACGTGGGAAATGACCAAAAGGGACCTGGAAAAATTCCTCGTTTTTCTTGAGAGGGTGGAATGAGCACGCAAGCGGATATTGATCTGTATGCCGCCGGATTCAAGAAGCGTCTGCAGGAAAGGAAGGCGGCCTTCGAGTCAGAAAGGCTTGACCTTCTGAAGAGGGTTCGTTTGGCCGGGCCAGCGTTAAAGGCCCTTGGGGCAAAAGAGGTGATCCTTTTCGGCTCCATACTCCAGCCAGGATTCTTTGACAGGGCCTCTGATATTGACATTCTGGTTATCGGGCTCCCGGAAGAGCATCTGTGGAAGGCCCTTGGAGTCGCAGAGAGGTCCACCGGCATAATCGAGCGGGAAATCAACCTGACATTCGACCAGATGGCCAGTCCGGATCTCGTGACCGAGGCCAGGTTAAAGGGTCTGGTCTTATAATAGGGGTCTTGTAGCCGTGAAAAAGATCCTGGTAGCAACAGTTGGAGGTTCCTGTGCACCGATAGTCAATGCTGTTCAAATGGACAGTTATGACCATGTCTTCTTTGTATGTTCCACAGGCTCAAAGGGCAGCGAGATTGCAGTTGACGGAGATGGAAAGCCATGCAAGGAGGGCCGGGATGGCAGGAAGGACATGTCCATCGTTGCTCAAACCGGGCTTTCAAGAAACCAATATTCGAAATTGCCTTTGGATAACCCGGATGATCTGGGTCTATGCTACCAGCATCTGAAAGAATTGAGGGCCGCTATCAAACAGCGCTTCGGTCATGGATCTCAGGTCGTTGCAAACTATACTGGCGGTACTAAGACCATGTCAGTGGCACTGGGAATGGCCGCTATGGCAGCGGGCTGGAGCCTGTATCTGAATCTTGGTCCAAGGATCGATCTGGTGAAGGTCCGGTCCGCGGATAGGCCCGTTCCTGTGACAGGCGTAGCTGATGTATACGGGGATCAGTATGAAGTAATGATCCTGCAGGCTGCCAGACGGTATGACTACAGCATGGTCGTGGCCCTGGCGGACGACCTATTGAGCATGCAGCGTACGGCTGAAAGCCAACAACTGTGGCTGAGTGTCCGAACGGCAGCCAAAGGGTTTGCAGCATGGGATGTCTTTGATCATGCAACTGCACTGAACCTGTTGTCTTCCTTAGGCCGTTACTATGGAAGGCATCTGGCTGCATTGAAAAAACTGACCGGCCAAGAGGAAGGCAACGGTTATGAACCTGTTGCCGATCTCCTGAACAATGCGCAAAGGCGCGCATCACAGGAGCGATTTGACGATGCGGTTGCCCGGCTCTACCGTGCCACCGAGATGGTGGCCCAGATTCGTCTGTCCAGGGAACACGGACTGGGCAGCAACAAGTTGACCCTCAACGACCTGCCGGAAAACCTTCGTTCAGAGTATGAACCCTTTGTCCGCGACAAAGACAAAGTCCTGTTGGGGCTCCGTGAATCCTTCGGTCTGTTGAATCGTCTTGGCGACCCGGTAGGCAGGCTGTTTTTAGACAAAGGTAACGCAGTGATTAACGCACTGACCACACGAAATAACTCAATATTAGCTCATGGGATTAAGCCTGTGGGTCGGGAAGGCTATGAAAAGGTATGGGAGACTCTTCATGGCTTAATTACTGAAGCCTTGGATTTGGCCAAGGGCCGGCTGGATGTGCCGCAATTCCCCCGTGACCTGCCCATGCTTGCAGAAGCTTAGTTAGTGGGTCTCCATCTCTCCAGTCATGTATGCTCAAGCCAGAAATCTCCTTGAACAAGGTCGGGAAGAAAGGGCCAGGGATATCTATCTGCATGGCCGTCTCAGGAAAGGCCAGCGGGCAGGAGACTATGCGGCCTGGGCCGGGATCGGTGAAGAGCTGGATTTGCTTCCCCAGGCCAGGGAGGACTGGCAGCGGGCCCTGTCTGTAACCCGTCATTTCAGTGCTGATTACCGCATCGGTCTGGCCAGGGTGCTGGTACAGTTGAATGAGCAGCCTGAGCGCGTTGTCCGAATACTACAGCGTATCATCTCAAGAGAACCCCATCGTAAAGATGCAAAGACCCTGCTCCGAAAGGTCTATCGCTCACTCGGCTGGGACCAGGCTGCACGGTGCCTGGATCAGGAAGAGAATCAATCGGATAAAGAGGCCGGGCCCCGAAGATTCCCCCGTGATCTGGACCGAAAAACCCTGGAACTCTTTCTCCAGCTATTCAAGGGAAGAGAGGTCGGTTATGCCGAAGAGGTCATGAATCCCGAAACCGGGGCCGTAGAGGTTGTGCATAAAGAGGCACCTATGGGCAGGGACGATGTCCGCGAGCATTTACTGGGGCAGAGGAGCCTGGCATGGTATCCCCTGCGGACTGATCTCACGGTCAGCACCATCACTTTTATCTACTCTCTCAAGACAACCAGCCTGAAAAACGCTCCCTGGCACAAGACCGAGTCCGAAGTCCTTTGGAGCTCTGCATGGGAAGGATTCAGGTACCTGCGAGCAAGGAGACTGCCGGTAGTGCTTGAAGGGTGTCCCGGTCCGTCGGCGCGGATCTGGCTCTTTCTGGAGGGCTCGTGCCATTTTCTTATGGCCAGACGACTTGCAAAGGCCCTGTTACAGGAGCTTCCTTTTCCTCGCTCCGGTGTAGCTCTGGGCCCGATACTGCCCACAGAACCCAGGGGGGTGGAATGGGAAGAACAGGCACATCCCCTGCCCATCGGTGTTGACAGACAATCAGGGAAGAAGCGCTGGTTCCTGGATGAGGAGACAAGGAAGCCTGCACCGGACCAGCTCCGGTTTCTGCACCGGATCGTTTGTATCCGGCCCAAGCGGTTGAGGCAGATTGTGCAAAAAATTGAGGTCGGTGGCGACTTCGGACCGCCGGCCGATTTGGCTTGGCAGTCCCTTGAAGTCCTCCTGTCGAGATGTCCGGTCATCAAAACCATTAAGGACAAGGCTGATGCAGGGCGGATTCTCAACCATGAGGAAAAGGTGGCTCTTTTTTATACGGCAGGGTTCCTGGACAATGAGCACATCCTTCTGCATAGGATCCTGGAACCCTGCCCTGACTACCGTTATAAGGCAGTTGCCAGGCAGGCCAAAAACATCCATCCCAGGCCAATCAGTTGCCTCAAGCTCCGCTCCATGGTGCCCGAGATCACTGCCTCGGTTGACTGTAACTGTCTTTTCGGACCCGATCAGCTTTCAGACGGCAGATATCCGTCGCCTCTGCTTCATGTAAACGCAATGCTGGTACCCACGGAGGACGAGCGTCTGAGCATTCAGCGGTCCACAGTAAAGGAGCTTGGTCAACACTACCTGAACATCAGCCAGGAGATATCCGCACTTGAGGAGCGGCGGGATATGTTGGCCGGGGAATTGACTGAGGGCCTGAGCAGGAAAAGCAGGCCCTGGATAAAGGTGGATGGCAGGATTCTGAGCCTTGAGGGCGATGGAAGTATAAGGATTTCATCAAGATGAGCGTTTTGTACCTGCTTGAGCCACAGAGCATCATACATAAGGAGGGGGGACGCCTGGTTGTAAAAAAAGGCGGGGACACGCTGCACAGCGTGCATATCTTCCGCCTGGATCAGGTAGTCATCATGGGACCTGTCATCCTCACTCCGGCCGTTATCAGAACCCTCCTTCAAGAAGGCGTCGATACGGTATTCATGAGCCGTCGCGGCTATTATTACGGACGGCTTCAAGGTCCAGAGAGCAAGAACATAGTCCTGAGGAGGGACCAGTTCGGGCGATTCACTGATCCGGGTTTTGTCCTCAGTACTGCAAAGGCAGTAGTGAAAGGAAAGCTCCGGAACCAGAGAGCGCTTCTGCAGCGCCTGATGCGGAATCAGAAAGGCATTGATCTTAAGAAGGCCGTTGACGGCATAGGCCGGCTTACAGATCTTGCAGACTCTGCGGCCGACCTTGACGAACTCAGGGGTTATGAAGGCCAGGCGGCTGCCACCTACTTCCCGGCATGGGGAAAGGGGCTCAAGGTCGATGGGCTCAGCTTCAGCCGGCGGATCCGGCGCCCTCCGAAAGACCCGGTAAACGCGCTGCTCAGCCTGGGATATACACTGCTCCTAAACAACGTCCTGGCAGCGGCTCATTCCACCGGGCTTGACCCGTATCTTGGTGCACTCCATGCCGTGGACTACGGCAGGCCCAGTCTTGCCCTGGACCTGATGGAAGAATGGAGGCCCCTTATCATCGACACCTTGGTATTGAGTGTTCTTAACCTGGGCGTATTGACAGATCGAGATTTCACCACCAATCCTCTCAAAGGCGAAGATGACATCAGAGACGAGGAAATTGACGGCAAGGGACCCGGGACCTGCCTCACCGATGCCGGCTGGCGGAAGTATATCGGCCAGTTTGAACGGCGCATGGCCACTGAGGTGACCTTTCATCTGAATGACCAGCACTTGAGCTACCGTGACGCCATCCGGCAACAGGCCCGCCATTTCGCAAGCTACGTGCGAGGAGAATCGGATATCTACCGGCCAATGCCTCTGCGTTGAGATTAAGTAAAATGTATGTCCTGATTTCCTATGACATTGTTGACGATAAACGCCGGCTAAAGGTTATGAAATTCTTAAAAAGACTTCGGTAAGAGGGTGCAACTTAGCGTGTTTGAGTGTCACCTGACCGAGGAGCAGCTTGCCGCTGTCCGATCAGGTATGCGCGACCTGATCAATCATCGAAAAGACCGCGTGCGCTACTGGCCCATCTGCAGGGCCTGTGCCGCCCGCGTGGAGGTGGACGGATGGGGCGAGGTGCAGGAGGAAGAAGAGAGTTTTGCAATAGTCTGACAAGGTTACAGCATGGGCGGTAAGACTTCCTACGTGGTCATTAGTTACGATATCAGCGATCCGAAAAGGCTTTACAAAATCGCAAAGATCATGAAGAATTATGCAACAAGGGTCCTTTACAGCGTATTCGAGGGCGAACTTACCTGGAGCCAGGAGCAGGGAATGCGCAGAGAGGTTGCCCGTGTGCTGGATGTTGAAGAAGATAGTGTCAGGTATTATCATTTGTGCAACCGATGCAAGGAGCGGATTCTGACGAACGGTGTGAAAGTGCCCGTTCAGGAGGAGAAGGATTTTGAAATTATATAGGATTCTCTTGCTTTCTCCGGCGATGAGTGCTCAAGATATTTGGCACGAATTTAGGGCAGCATTGTATTGCGCGAACCTGGCATGTTGCTTGCGTATTTGCAATATACTGATTTTAGAGCTAATTTAGGACTATCCCTTTGGCGATTAGCGATAGAATTTTTTATGAAAAAACAATATGTTGAGGTTAGAATAGAATACTTTTGCACAGGATGGTACGAATCAGCCCTTGATTCTCGCAGACTGTCACGTAACAGGAGGACTTGTCGTACAATTATAAGGGATGTGAGAACCGTTGACCCGATTAGGAGGGGATTGCGACCCGTTAGTGATCTCCATTTTCTCTTCCTCCTTTTTGGGTGAGAACCGTTGACCCGATTAGGAGGGGATTGCGACGCTATCAAACGGATCTTCCGTTTCGGGTCCTGCCCAGCATGTGAGAACCGTTGACCCGATTAGGAGGGGATTGCGACCACAGACTTCCTCGTCTGTAATAAGCTCCTCTTTCTCGTGAGAACCGTTGACCCGATTAGGAGGGGATTGCGACCTCTTGATTCACATATAGGGTCTCCGTATACATTCCTGTGAGAACCGTTGACCCGATTAGGAGGGGATTGCGACGGTGCTTGACCGCCGAGTGTCCCGGAGCACCAAGTCGTGTGAGAACCGTTGACCCGATTAGGAGGGGATTGCGACACCTGTTTGTAGCAATGATGATAGTCTTTCCGGATTTGGGTGAGAACCGTTGACCCGATTAGGAGGGGATTGCGACTAACAAAGGATAAAAAAATCATGTTCATCCTGTCAGAAAAGCCCCGCAGTAGGCGGCTAATCTAATGAAGTGCCCATTCTGCAATTCTCCAGAGAGTAAAGTTGTAGACTCCAGGTCCAGCAAAGACAGCAGGGCCATCCGTCGACGCAGGGAATGCCTGTCTTGTCATGAGCGTTTTACTACCTATGAGAGGATTGAAGAGTTCCAACCCATGGTAGTCAAAAAGGACGGAAGACGTGAATCTTTTGACCGGAATAAGATTGTCGAGGGAATAGTAAAGGCCTGTGAAAAGAGACCTGTGAGCATGGACGAAGTGGAGGCCTTTGTCAGCAATCTTGAGAAAGAGATTCAAGACAGTGGAGAAAGGGAGGTGGAAAGCAGATTCTTGGGGGAACGCGTCATGTCCCAACTGAGGGCATGGGACGATGTGGCCTATGTGCGTTTTGCCTCTGTATACAAGCAGTTTAAGGATCTCAATGAGTTCATGGAGCAACTGCAGGAATTGTTGAGCGAAAGTTCCCGCAATCAGAGTTCTTGAATGTGGTCCGGCAAAGATATCAAGTTCATGCGCAGGGCCCTCAGGCTTGGTGAAAAGGGCCTTGGATACACCACTCCGAATCCTGCTGTAGGTGCGGTTGTGGTCCGGCAAGGCGTAATACTTGGGGAGGGCTATCACCGGAGGGCCGGCACACCACATGCCGAAGTCCATGCCTTGAGGGCCGCTGGAGATAGGGCCAGAGGGGCCGATCTGTACGTCACCCTGGAACCCTGCAACCACTCCGGCCGGACACCGCCATGCACACATGCCATACTACAGGCCGGGATAAGAAGGGTCGTTATCGGTACGCTTGACCCGAACCCGAAGGTGACTGGAGGTGGAGCAGAGTTTCTGCGTGACAAAGGCCTTGAAGTCGGGATAGGGTGTCTCAGGGATGAGTGCCGCCTCTTGATCGCCCCCTTTGCCAAGCACATGTTGACCGGAATGCCCTGGGTCAGGTCAAAGGTGGCATGCAGCCTGGACGGCAGGACTGCAACCGCGACAGGGCACTCCAGGTGGATCACCAATCAGCAGGCACGCGGCTCTGGTCATCGCCTGAGAGAGATAAGTGATGCGATATTGGTCGGCAAGGGCACCATACTGGCGGACGATCCGCAGCTTACCTGCAGAAAGGGTAAGAATACGGGTAAAGACCCTGTCAGGGTGGTGCTGGACAGCAGGCTGGGCATTGATCCCTCCAGCCGTATATGCCACCTGAAGTCCTCCGCACCTACTGTGATAATCGGTGTCGAGGGCAAATCGACAGAGGATCAAAGACAGGCCCTGGAGGCTACTGGTGCAAAGGTCTGGTTTACGCCGCCCAATGGGCAAGGCAGGGTAGAAATCAGGTATGCGCTCAGGATGTTGTGCAACTCAGGGGTTCAATCACTTCTGGTAGAAGGTGGAAGTACGGTCCAGGGGGCATTCTGGGACCAGGCGCTTGTTGACGAGGCCTTTTTTTATTATGCTCCCATTGTAATCGGAGGAAAGAATGCCCGGCCCGCAATAGGCGGGTCAGGAGCTATAGATGTGGGTGAGGCAATAAGGCTATCAAAAGTGCAACGCCGCAAGTTGGGAGATAACTGGCTGGTCCGCGGTCTGATCACAAACATTGATTCTTTCTGGAGCTGACCGCAGATGTTTACAGGGATAATCCAGGGCCTTGGGACCCTCAAGGATGTCAGGCGGGCAGGTCAGGGCCTGGTCTTTACCATTCATCCCGACTTCTCTATTAAAGATCCCCGGGAGGGGGAGAGTATTGCCGTGAACGGGGTATGCCTGACCGCGAGTACTATTTCTCAGGATGTTTTCAGTGCGGAAGTCTCACCAGAGACCCTTTCAAGGACCACGTTATCCGGGCTCATGGTTGGAAGCCGCATCAATCTTGAACGGGCACTCAGGCTCTCGGACCGCCTTGGCGGGCATCTGGTCAGCGGTCATGTGGATGGGACCGGAGAGATAATTGAAAAAGAGAATTTAGGTCGGTTCACTTTATTTACTATAGCTGTTTCCGAAACTCTTGACCGTTACATCATTGAAAAAGGCTCCATCGCAGTTGACGGAATCAGTCTTACCGTGAACAGTTGCGGAAAAGGTCGCTTTTCCGTGGGCATCATTCCCCATACTTCCAGGCTCACTACCATGGGTTTCAGGAAGAAGGGAGATAAAATCAATATTGAGGTGGATCTCATTGGGAAGTATATTGAGAAATTACTTCTGGCTGGGCACATTAAGCCGGAAAAACAGACCGATATTGATACGGAGTTTCTGGCACAGCACGGATTTATATAAAAAGTAACCGTTCAGGGGCCGGTGGGTTCAGGGTTCAAAGATTCAGGATTTGCCGAAAACCAAGTCATTGATTCGTGAGTTCTGATTGGAGAAGGCATAAAAATAAAAAGATCAGAGAACCGTGAACCTGACAACCTAAGTAGTTACAACGAGGTTTAGTAAAGATGTCATTATCCACTATTGAAGAGGCTATTGAGGACATCCGGGCCGGAAAGATGTTTATCCTTGTCGACGACGAAGACCGGGAAAACGAGGGTGACCTGACTATGGCTGCAGAAAAGGTGACCCCTGAGGCTATCAACTTTATGGCCAGGTATGGTCGCGGCCTGATCTGTCTGGCCCTTGAGGAAGAGCAGGTAAACAGGCTGAAGCTCCCGATGATGACTTCCCGGAATACATCGAGATACGGCACGGCCTTTACAGTATCCATAGAGGCTAAACATGGAGTCACAACCGGTATCTCTGCCCATGACAGGGCGACTACCATCCTGACTGCCATAGCAGACGGATCCGGGCCGGAGGATATTGCCATGCCGGGCCATGTCTTTCCATTAAAGGCAAGGGAAGGAGGGGTCCTGGTGAGGGCAGGCCAGACCGAGGGTTCAGTGGATCTTGCAAGGCTGGCAGGCCTGAAGCCCTCAGCGGTCATATGCGAGATCATGAAGGACGACGGGACAATGGCCAGGATGCCCGACCTCGAAGTCTTTTCCGAGAAACACGGCCTCAAGATCGTCACAATCGCGGACCTCATAGCCTATCGTCTCCGTACCGAAAGTTTTGTGCGCCGTGAAGTTGAGACCAGGCTGCCCTCCAGGTTTGGCGGAGAGTGGAAATTCATCGCCTATAGCAGCATCATTGACCCCAACGAGCACCTGGCCCTGGTGCTTGGTGATCCGGAAATCCGGCCGGATGAGGAAATTCTTGTACGGGTACACTCTGAATGTCTCACAGGAGACGTGTTTGGTTCTCTCAGGTGCGATTGCGGCCTGCAGTTGCAAAGGGCCATGCACCAGATGGCCAAAGAGGGCCGGGGTATCCTTGTCTACATGAGACAGGAGGGCCGGGGTATCGGTCTTCTCAATAAGCTGCGGGCTTACTGTTTACAGGATCAGGGCAGAGATACCGTGGAGGCCAACCGTGAACTGGGCTTCAAGCCGGATCTCAGGGACTATGGTGTCGGTGCCCAGATCTTGCGGGATCTCGGGGTGAGGAAGATGAGACTCATGACAAATAACCCCAAAAAGATTGTGGGGCTCGAGGGATATGGAATGGAGGTAGTGGAGAGGGTCCCTATCGAAATCCCGCCCCATGAGGAGAATGTGAGTTATCTGAGATGCAAGAGGGAAAAGATGGGACATCTTTTACATATTTAGTGATTGGTTTGGTAATTGGGAAAATGAGAGGGAAATATCATGCCTAAGACATTTGAAGGTCATCTGCAGGCCCATGGATTGCGTTTAGGTATCGTGGTTGCGCGATTTAACGAATTCATTTCCAGTAAGCTCCTTGGAGGTGCATTAGATGCACTTGTCAGACATGGAGGTATGGAAGATGATATTGAAGTGGCGTGGGTGCCCGGGGCATTTGAAATTCCTCTTGTTGCCAGGCGTATGGCCAACAGCGGCCGCTATGACGCGGTGATATGCCTGGGCTGCGTCATCCGCGGGGCTACACCGCACTTCGACTATGTAGCTGCCGAGGCTTCCAAGGGGATCGCACAGGTTGCGATGCAGGCGGATTGTCCTGTCGCCTTTGGGTTGCTCACCACGGACAGTATCGAACAGGCCATTGAAAGGGCGGGTACCAAGGCCGGGAATAAGGGCTGGGACTCTGCCCTTGCGGCCGTAGAGATGGCAAATCTCTTAAAAGGCCTAAATGCCTAAATTGACCTCCCGCCGCAGAGGGCGAGAGATCGCCCTTCAGATCCTTTACCAATGTGACTGGAATACAATTAACGACGTAGATAAGGCTGTTAAGGAATATACCACCGGACTGGCTCCAGAGGCTATTTCTGAAAATGATCCTGCCCTGGAGTTCGGCCGGACCCGGCTGATAGGGGTGCTTACCCACAAGGCGGAGATCGATGCCATCCTGAAAAAGAACGCCAAGCGGTGGCGGCTGGAAAGAATGGCCAGTGTAGACAGAAACATTTTGCGCATTGGGACCTTTGAGTTATGTTACTGTCCTGACATTCCTCCCAAAGTAGCCATAAATGAGGCCCTTGAGCTTGCAAAAAAGTTTTGCAGCAGAGAATCAAGCGCCTTTGTCAACGGTATCCTGGATGCAGTCTTAAAGGAGAGGGAGAAGACGCAAAAGACGCGGTCACAGAGATCATGACCATACGATATGACTTCAAGACGATAGAAGAAAGGCATCAGGCTGTCTGGGCGAAAGAGGATCTTTTTTCCGCCAGGGAGGATAGCTCCAGACCCTGCTATTATGTCCTGGAGATGTTTCCCTATCCTTCAGGCCGGATACACATGGGTCATGTCAGGAATTACACCATAGGGGATGTGGTGGCCCGGTATAAACGCATGCAAGGCTACAACGTCCTGCATCCCATGGGGTGGGACGCCTTTGGTATGCCTGCTGAGAATGCCGCCATTGAACACGGGACACATCCTGCCACATGGACTTATGAAAACATCGACTACATGCGCAAACAGCTCAGACGTCTGGGATTGTCATATGACTGGAAGAGAGAATTTGCCACATGTGATCCTGAGTACTATCGCTGGGAACAGCTCTTCTTTATCCAGATGTTCGAGGCAGGACTCGTATATCGCCGGAAATCCAAGGTCAACTGGTGTGAAGGCTGCCGGACAGTCCTTGCCAACGAACAGGTAGAGGACGGCAGGTGCTGGCGTTGCGATACACAGGTAGTGGAAAAAGAACTCGATGGGTGGTTTTTCAGGATTACTGACTATGCCCGGGAACTGCTGGAAGGATGTGACAGGCTGACCGGGTGGCCGGAAAAGGTCCTCACGATGCAGCGCAACTGGATCGGTCGCAGTGTGGGGGCAGAGATCACATTCCCGCTGGCGGGAGAGGATGGCGAAATCAGGATATTTACTACCAGACCGGATACCCTTATGGGGGCAACCTTCATGAGCCTGTCACCGGAGCACCCTATGGCCCTGGAACTCTGTATGGGCACAGACCGGGAAGAAGAAGTAAAGGCCTTTATAGAGCATTGGGACAAAATATCTTCAAGAGAAAGACAAATTACTAAATCAACAAATCAACAAATCACTAAATCCAAAGAAGGTGTCTTCACCGGGGCCTATGCCAGGCATCCGCTGACCGGCGAGAGTATCCCGATCTACATTGCCAATTTCGTGTTAATGGAATACGGCACAGGAGCGGTGATGGCTGTTCCTGCTCATGACCAGAGAGACTTCGAGTTTGCCAGGGAGTATGGGTTGCCCATAAAAGTCGTAATTCAACCAGAGGGAGAAAACCTGAAACCCGAGACCATGAAGGAAGCATGGGAGGGCCCTGGCACCCTTGTCAACTCCGGTCCTTTTGATGGCATGCATAATGAGCAGGCTAAGGATGCCATAACCAGAGATCTGGAGGCCAAGGGCCTTGGGAATCAAAAGATCAGCTATCGCCTGAGGGATTGGGGGATATCCAGGCAGCGCTATTGGGGGACGCCTATTCCCATGGTCCATTGCGATACATGCGGGATCGTACCGGTCAGGAAGCAAGACCTGCCCGTGATCCTTCCCCTGGATGCCCAACTGGACGCGCGGGGCCGGTCTCCCCTTCCAGGTCTTGAAGATTTCTGGTCTACAACCTGTCCCGAGTGCGGCGGACCTGCCCGGCGGGAGACCGACACTATGGATACCTTTGTGGAGTCATCCTGGTATTTTGCGAGATTCACGTGCCCTGATGAGACCTCGGCCCCACTTGATCGAGAAAGGGTGGATATGTGGCTCCCTGTAAATCAGTATATAGGTGGAATTGAACACGCCATATTACATCTCCTGTATGCAAGATTCTTTACCAAGGCCCTTCGGGACCTGGGATGGCTCTCGGCAGACGAGCCTTTTACAAATCTTTTGACTCAAGGCATGGTCCTCAAGGATGGAGCAAAGATGTCCAAATCCAAAGGGAACGTGGTTGACCCTGATGAGATGATCCGTATTTACGGAGTCGATACGATCCGCCTCTTCATCCTCTTTGCTTCTCCGCCGGAGAGGGATCTTGAATGGAGCGATCAAGGGGTTGAAGGCGCCCACAGGTTTCTGCACCGGATCTGGCGTCTGGTTACGGAAAATCTTGAGGGCTTGACCTCGGCACGGACTGACAAGGAGACACTGATCCAGGGGACAAAGGCATCTAAGGCCATCAGACAAAAAACACACCAGACGATTTTAAAAGTTACCGAAGACATTGAACAGCGTTTTCATTTCAATACGGCTATCAGTGCGGTCATGGAATTGATCAATGAGATAATGGCCTACCTCAACCAGTATGGAACTCCTGAGATTGACCAACATGGGGATTGGGCTGTACTGAGAGAGGCCATGGAAGCAGTGCTGATCTTGCTCTTTCCAATGGTGCCTCACATAGCAGACGAACTGTGGCATCTTCTCGGCCATCAAGGGACTATAGGTCTTGGACCATGGCCTGCTGCAGATCCAGAGGTCGCACGGGCCGATACTGTAGATATCGTGATACAGGTAAACGGCAAGCTTCGCAGCCAGCTGAGGGTAGCTCAGAGTGCTGATAAGGAGATCATCGAATATATGGCCCTGGATGATCCGAAGGTAAAGCGGTACACAGAAGGCAAGGCTGTACAGAAGATCATACATGTGCCAGGGAGACTGATAAACATCGTAGTGAGGAATTAAATATTTTTTACTGAGAGATCTATAAGTGATCAGGATTCTTGAAATTGTTTTTCGTATATGTCATACGGGACCTTTTGTCCTTGCCGTTTTTGCCATCGGTATCTTCTGGACCTCGCTATCAGGCTGTGGATACCATTGTGCCGAGCGCGTGGAGTCATTACCTTCATGGATAAAAACCGTATATGTGGCACCATGGACAAACCGCAGCAACGAACTTCTCCTTGGGGTTTGGATTACTGAAGAGCTCAGACATGAATTTCTGAGAGGCAGAGGGCTGAAGCTTGTTCCAAAGGATGAAGCCGACGTAATCCTTGAGGGAGAGATTGTAAGTATAAGTACCTACGGTCTTTCTTATATTCGATATGACCAGACTATTGAACGACGAATTTACGCAACATGCTCGTTGCACTTGAAACACCGCGAAAGCGGCAAGGTCATATGGCAGACCAGTAATATTGTAAGAGAGGAAGGTTTTGTTGTTGGGAGAGATGTGATGGAGACCGAATCCCTCAAGGATGAGGCCCTGCAGAAGCTCAGCCGTGACGTGGCTGATATAGTGTATCACAGGATTACAGGTGTTTTTTAATCAGATGCCTGAGCCGTCAGCAGTACCCGGTGAACTTTTATGCTCAGCCTGGAAATATTCCGTGAAGCTCTACGCCTGTGAATAGCGCCCTTGGCCGCCGCCTTGGCAATGACCTTTTGAGCCAGATGCATATGCTCCTGGATCTCTGCGGGTGATTTCTCTTTGATAGCAGCCTCAAGTGCCTTTATGACGTTTTTTACTCTGGTCTTTTGGGATTTATTGCGTAATTGACGCTTTCGGTTCTGACGCGCCCTCTTAAAGGCAGATTTATGATTGGCCAATCTATCCTCCTATAAATATGTATTTTGCTTGTCTGAAGACAAGGTTGCCATATAATATAGCACCTGTTTGGTGTCAATATGAATTTTTTACACCCCTTATTAGACCGGTTCAAGATACTCCATGACGTGCCCGGCCTTGAAGCCCTGGTCACAGTGCTGGTCTATCTGGCGCTGGCCAAGGCTGCTGACATATTTATTGACAAAATCTTAAAGCGCCTGGCAGGCCTTACAAAGTTCAGTTTTGATGACAAGCTGATATTTTTTGTCCATGGTCCTGTATGCCGGACAGTGGTCTTGCTGGGTATCCTGCACGGGCTGATATTACTGGAGCTGCGGCCTCCATGGAACTATATTCTTACAATGGTTACCAAGAGCCTGATCCTCTTTGTGTGGTGGATCGCGGCTATCAGAATAGCGAGCTGGCTATCAGACAAGAGCTTTCCAATAGCAGCCGGGAGAGCGGACACCGGACGAGACGTCTTTCTGCTCTTCAAGAACATGCTTCGTGTTGCAATCGTGATCATAGGTATCCTGTGGATACTTACAATCTGGAATGTAAACCTCACGCCGCTGTTTGCATCTGCCGGGATTGCAGGGATAGCCGTTGCGCTGGCCGCAAAGGACACCCTTGCCAATTTCTTCGGCGGGATCAGCATATTTGTGGACAAGCCATTCAAGGTGGAAGATTACATAATTCTCGATACCGGGGAAAGGGGAGAAGTCGTGGACATAGGCATTCGTTCTACAAGGATCAAGACCAGAGACGATGTGCTTATCACCATCCCCAATTCCATACTGGCAAATGTCAAGATAATCAATGAAAGCGCTCCGGTTCCCAGGTTCAGGATACGCATACCGGTGGGAGTGGCCTATGGGAGCGACCTGGAAAAGGTAGATAATATTCTCGTGGATATAGCCAGGTCCAATTCCATGGTGTCAAAAGAACCGGAGCCAAGGGCAAGACTAAGGCTGTTTGGGGATTCGTCAATAGACTTTGAGTTGCTGTGCTGGGTAGATGACCCGAGGAACAGGGGCCTTGTGACGCACCAGTTAATAAATGCCACCTACAAGGCCTTTAAAAAAGAAGGTATCTCCATACCGTTCCCCCAGAGGGATGTGCATCTCGTTCCCGCAGATATGGATTAGATCTCAAAGAGGAGGCAGCAGCTTCATGGCATCAGTGCCTGACACCAAAAGAGAAGAGAAACCCGGAATCCGCCCCGGAGGTTCCCGCTGGGGCAGGCCTAAGCATTATCGCTGCCATGCCTGCGGCAGAGAATTGCCTTTTTGCTGGAACTGCCCTTGTGGTTTTCAGATTTGTGACGACTGCCTGAAAGAAAATATATGGGGCATGAGCAATAACGCAATATGGATATGCCCTGACTGCGGACGAATAAGAAGCTTTTGACAGCCTAATCAGATATCTATTTTAATGGCCAATTCCTCTATTTCATTTACCATATCATCAATTACATTCAGACCCTGATGCCAGAAATCAGGATCATGGAGGTCTATGCCAAACGGTTCAAGCAACGCATAGGGTGTATCGTTTCCTCCGGCAGCCAGCAGCTCCAAATAGAGCGGGACAAAATCGGTTTTCCCCTTTTCATACATGGAATAGAGAGACAAGACAAGGAGCTCTCCAAAGGCATAGGCATATACATAGCCTGGTGTATGGATAAAGTGGCCTATGTAAGACCACCAAACACCATAGTCATCGGTCAGTGTCACGCTGCTGCCGAACATTTCCTCCTGTGACTTAAGCCAAAGGCCTGAAAATTCATCCGGAGACAGCTCTCCTTTTGAACGTCGCCGGTTGTGGACTTCATTTTCAAACCTGTTCATGGCGACCTGTCGAAATACGGTTGCAAAGACAGACTCAATCTTGGCGGCAGCGAGCCACAATTTCTCTTCAGGCCTTTCCAGATCCTTCATTAAATCTTTAAACACCAGCATTTCACAAAAAACAGAGGCGGTTTCGGCCAAAACCAAGGGGATATGACTGTTTAAATAGCCTTGCCTGCCTGCCATGATCTGGTGAACACCATGTCCGAGCTCATGGGCCACTGTCTCAATATCTCTCAGATTTCCGGTGTAATTCACGAGTACATAAGGATGGACCTGGGGAACCACCGGGTGTGCGAAGGCGCCTCCGGTCTTACCTGGCATTATTGGGGCATGTATCCATCGTCTTTCAAAAAACAGATTGGCAATCGAGGCCATCTTGGGAGAGAATTTCTCAAATGCATCAAGAACTTTCTCTTTGCCTTTTTCCCAATCTACAACCCGCTGAGGCAGATAAGGTAATGGCGCATATCTGTCATAGTCAAAAAGTTTTTCCAGCCCGAGCAGGCGGCGCTTTAAGCCATAGTAACGTTGAACTATGTCATAACGGTAATGGGCGGAGGCGATCAGGGAATCAACAGTATCATCATCGAGTTCATTTGCAAGGTTAATGGAGCTGGCCCAATTACGATAGCGCCGGAGTCTGTCATTGATCATCTTGTCGCACAGGACGGTATTGAAGGTATGGGTAAGTACAGTTAATTGGCTGCGCAACCCTTCTGTAAGTTCTTTTGCCGAATTTTTCCTGACCCTGCGGTCCGGCGAGTAAAGATCGGTCAAGACCTCTTCCTGTGTGCGGGCTTTTTTGCCAAAACGCTGGGCCGCCAAGACTTTTTCAAACAAGCTGATCCAGCTTGAACGACCTGCAGGACTGATTTCAATTATAAGTTGTTCTTCCGTCCGGGAAAGAAGATGAGGTTTGTATCGCCTGGCTGCCTGCAAATAGTGCCTGTAGTGCTCCAGTATGGGATTGGCAAGCAGGTCATCCGCCTTTTTATCAGGAACATTTGCCCACTCAATATCGAAAAACACTACATCCTTGTTTACCATGCTGGAGAATTCATTGACTCTCTGTAAAAAAGCACCGGCCTTTGGATCATTAACACGTGTTGAAAAATATAGCTGGGCAAATGCGCTGAGCTTTCCTGTAATAACGATAAAGTCTTCATATTCACTCACGGCAGCAAAGAGTTCTTCAGCTGTGAGTTCTGCAATTTTGCCCGAATATCTGCCAGCAATATCAAGGGCCGACTTCTTGCATCTCTCCATGTCATCATGGATTCCGGGATCATCAGGGCCTTGATACAGATCTCCGAGGTCCCAGAGGACTTTTTCCGTTCCCAATTCCTTCATTCAGGCCGCGAGGAGAGAAAGAATGAATCTCACTGCACTAAAATTTTAAGGCCCTGTGCCTGGAAGAAAGCAAAGCATATTTATAGGCCCCGGCATTTTCCAGCTTGATCCATCGGTTACCGGAAAGGAAATACCACTGATTGCCGTCAAACTTGGCGACAAGTGCCCCATGATAGGACAACATTGTTTTGACTTCATCACTGGTATATGGATTGTCATATTTACCTTTGACTTGTGCATCTTGACATGCTGAAAAAAGAAAAATAAAACTGGCGGCAATTAAAACCGGACTCATCCGACGTAAATAATTCCCGTTAATATTTGAAGAGATTTTCATAATGAAAACAATTTAACAATCATTATATTGAAGTCAAGATTAACCTTTCGGCAGGCCGACTGATCCAAATAATATTTGGGATATCTGGGTACTTCATAATATGACCCGTGAAAACCTGATTAAACGTATCCGCAATATAGGAATAATTGCCCATATAGATGCGGGAAAGACTACTCTCACTGAGCGCATTCTATTTTACACAGGCAAGACCCATAAGATGGGAGAAGTCCATGATGGCCAGGCCACCATGGATTGGATGCCCGAAGAACAGGAGAGGGGAATCACAATTACATCCGCGGTTACAACCTGTTACTGGCTGGGAAAAGAGATACACATAATCGATACTCCCGGGCATGTGGATTTTACGATAGAGGTAGAGAGGTCTTTGAGGGTATTGGATGGTACGGTCGGGGTTTTCTGCGCGGTTGGAGGGGTTGAGCCACAGTCAGAGACCGTATGGCACCAGGCAGATAAATACAAAGTCCCAAAAATCGCCTTTATCAATAAAATGGACCGGCCCGGCGCTGACTTCTGGGGCACTATCAAACAGATGAAAGAACGGTTGGGGGTCTATCCGCTGATCCTGACATTACCTTTTGGTTCCGAGGATTCTTTCCAGGGTATATTCGATATCATTAAGGAAAAATTGGTCTTATGGGACGAAACAACTCAGGGAATAGAGTTTACAGAAAGTCCCATACCAGAAGAATACGGGCAAAAAGTATCTGAGGCCAGGGAAAATATGCTCGAAGCCCTTTCAGGCGTAGACGATGCCATAATGGAAAAATATCTGGATGAAGAAACCATAAGCGACAAGGAACTGCATGAAGCCATCAGGCGGGCCTGCATCGGACTTCAATGTGTCCCTGTTTATTGCGGCTCCGCACTCAAAAATAAGGGGGTACAACCTGTACTGGATGGCATAGTCAGATATCTGCCAAGCCCTCTGGATGTACCGCCAATAAAAGGCGTAATACCTGATACGGATACTGTTGAAGAATGTCTCAGTCAGGACAATGCCCCGCTTGCCGCTCTCGCCTTTAAGGTTCAGATGGATCAGGGGCGCAAGATGACTTATGTGCGGGTCTACTCCGGAAAATTGGTGACTGGAGATGAAGTATGGAATCCCGGGAAAAGATATAGGGAGAAGGTCGCCAGGATCTTGCGGATGCATGCCAACAAGAGAGAAAGGATCAAGGAAGCCGGAGCAGGTGACATAGTGGCTGTTATGGGTCTTAAGCATACCACAACAGGAGACACGCTCTGTGACCCGAAACACCCTATACTCCTTGAGCGCATTGAGACCTACCAGCCTGTGATCTCAGTTGCTGTGGAGCCCAAGACCATAGGACATCAAGAAAAAATAGATTCGGCCCTTAATAAGTTATCTGAGGAAGATCCTACCTTCAGGGTCAAATTCGATGAAGAGACCGGCCAGACAATCATCTCCGGCATGGGAGAGCTGCATCTGGAAATCCTGGTCCAAAGGCTGTCCAGAGAGTTTAATGTCCCTGTGAGAATAGGCAGACCTCAAGTGGTCTATCGTGAGACTATTCAGAAGTCAGTTACGATAGAAGAGCGGTTTGACAGGTTGATTGGTGACGGACGTCAAGTAGCTACTGTAATCATCCAGGTCTCACCCAGAGAGAGGAGGGGCGCCAATCGTGTAATCAGTGAACTGCAACCTGAAAGACTGCCAGAGGGTTACGAAGATCTTATTTTGGAAACATTAAGACAGAGACTCGAAAGCGGTGTTTTAAAGGGTTTTCCCATGATAGACATTGAGGTAATATTAAAAGACGCTTCTTTTGAAGAAGGTCTCTCTACTGATGTTTCTTTCAGGGCCGCAGCTTCTATAGGACTGCAACGGGCCTGCGAACAGGCCGACCCGGTGCTCCTTGAACCCATTATGAGTTTGGAAGTGCTGGTTCCGGAATCATATATTGGTGAAGTAATCGGTGATTTAAACAGTCGTCATGGCAGAGTCGAGCAGATTGAGCCCAGGGGACCGATTCAGGTTATCAGGGCGATTGCTCCGCTTTCCAGAATGTTTGGTTATTCTACAAAACTCAGGTCCATTACCCGAGGCAGAGGCACCTTCACAATGGTATTTTCCCATTATGATCCTGTTTCTTAGGACATGATGTCCTTTTTTGCATTTTTGATTTGACAAGAAGGCTAAACAGTACAAAAATTTATCATATATTTCTTACTTACTTACTTAAAACTATTTGTGGAGGTAGGGATATGGCTGCAAAAAAGATGCGTATCCTGAAGAATGAATGGCCGAGTTTCGTCAGGGATTTTAATCGTCAAAATCAGTTCAGGAGGGCCACTCTGACCCTGGGAGAAGAAGCAGCAGTCGGGGAACCCGGTATGCCCCTGGTCGGCCTGGCCTATGATCCAGAGGAACGAAGAGTAGGTATCTATTTGGGAGGCATGGATACTGATAATCTGGCCCACTTGGTCCATGATGTAAAAGTGCCCAGGGCCTTATATCTCATAAGGGATGAAGAGGCATCCAACCCGGTAAGAGGTGTACAGATTCAGGGTGCTCCAGGGACAGATATGGCCTATTTGATGTTTAAGGATGAGATGCCGGAAGAGACAAAATACCAATGGATAGCTAACGTGGCTTACGGCCTCTTTGAGATGAGAGGAGGAGAAGGAGCCTATGGCGAGGACCAGAAGGACTGGTATGAGGCCGAGAGGATCATAACTGAGACCGTCACGCCTTTTGTGGAATAGTCCAGGTTCGGAAACCATGAGATTATGGAATTTTTAAAAGACAGTTTTAAAGAACCAGGCAGTGCCCTTGATAAAGTGAGGCCGGCAGATGAGACCCTGGAATGGATCCGGGACCGGCTTAACATCCTGGGAGTACCCATTCTTCAGTATACCGAACGTGTGGATAAAGGCAGGCTCGGAATACCGGTTTACACAAGCAGGTATTGCCCATCTGCAAGCCATCTGACCGGCACAATCAGGCAAATGGGCAAGGGTGCCACTCCTGCCCAGGCAGAGGCAAGTGCTGTGATGGAGTTGGTAGAACGCTTCAGCCTTTTTGACTTCGTGAAAAACAGGAAACGTATGCGTTGCAGGCGTATGGACCTTGAGGCCGATGCAGTGCCTCTTGAGGATATGCTTAAGGCCTTACATCTCAAAGGCCGGGATGAAGATACTGTCTCAAAGGCCGATGGCTTGATTGAGACCATGGTCTTTGATTGGGTAAAGGCATATTGCCCGACAGTCGGAAGAGAGTTCAGGCTCCCTTTCTTTTGGTTTTGGCTTTTAAACGAATATAATGGCTCAGCTTCAGGGAATTCATTTGAAGAGGCGGCCGTCCAGGCCCTTTCGGAGGTAGTTGAACGTCATGTCTGTTCCGTCATTACTCATGAAAAGTTGTCTACCCCGACCATAGAGCTTAATACCATTAAAAATCCTGTGGCCAGAGAGCTTCTGGCCAAATTCCATCGACTGAACATAGAGCTGATACTGAAAGATTTTTCTCTCGATCTCGGCATTCCTACGGTCGGAGCCATTGCATGGGATACATCGACTTTTCCATCCAGGAGCGAAATAGTATACACTGCCGGGACAGCTCCTGATCCTCAGCGGGCAGTAATAAGGGCGCTCACAGAGGTAGCGCAGCTGGCCGGAGACTTCGACAGAGAAGGTGAGTATGTAGAGAGCGGACTTCCTAAATTTTCCAATCTGGATGAGGCCTCATACGTGCTTGATGAACCCTTTCGAGTCTCTGTAGAATCAATGCCGAATTGTAGCTCTGAAAATTTCAGGCAGGAGGTCGAAGGGCTGTGCAAGGCCCTGGCAGACGTCGGCTTAAGGGCATATCTGGTGGACATTACACACCCTGAGTTGGGTGTTCCCGCAGTATATGCGGTGGTCCCAGGTAATCACTTCAGGGACCGCACCAGAAATCTTGATGTAGCATTTCATTGTGCCCGCCTGGTCGACTCGATAGAGCATCCACAAAAGGCGTTATCTGTATTGGCTGCCATAGATGATCTGTACCCGCAACGGTTTGATATAGCCTTTTATACCGGACATGTACATGAACAGCTTGGGGATTATAGAGAGGCGCTTAAATGGTATAACAAGGCACTTCAGCTCAATCCTGCCCCTGAGGAAGTGGCAAGCATCTATTGTCACCGGGGGTTATGCTATAAGGAATTGGAGGACTTTCCCAGGGCAATTAAAGAGCTTGAGGGTGCCAGGGACTCGAATCCGGAGCTCAAGGAGATCCACAACCTCCTCGGATATTGCTTCTATCGTGCAGGAGAACACCTCAAGGCAATAGAGGCCTTTGAGCAGGCAATATCTATCGACCCGGGATCTGCAATAGATTATGCCAATATAGCCAGCAACCTCCAGCATATGAACATGAAGGAGGCGGCAATCACCTGGTACGAGATGGCCCTTGAGTTAGATCCGGACCTGAGCTGGGCCAGAGATAAGATGCAGGAACTTCAATCTTAGCTTGAGTGCAAATTTAATGGATTTATTTTTCTTGTTCAGGAGATATTTAAGTAGTTTTTTTGGCATAACTATCTCTAATCATGGAAAAATACCTTGCGAAAAGTTTTTGTATGAAAGTTGCGCCAGGATTTCTTGACAAAAATTTTATGTTATAGTATGGATTCTGCACAATATATTTTTATGCATGGAGATGCCATGCTGCTTGTAATTATGTAAATTAATTTAAGGAGGACGATATGGCGGAAATTGAATTTGGAGGGCAAAAATACGAAGTTGACGAGGACGGTTTTCTCCTGGGGGGAATTGACGTATGGGACCGTACGTGGGTTGACTATGTGAAATCGACAGAGGGTATTGAGGAATTAACTGATGAACACTGGAAAATTGTAAATGTGCTCCAGGACTACTACAAGAAGAACGGCATCGCACCCATGGTACGTATTCTTTCGAAAGTGACCGGCTTTTCCTTAAAGAAAGTCTATGAACTCTTTCCATCCGGTCCTGGTAAGGGGGCCTGTAAGATGGCTGGCCTTCCGAAGCCGACTGGTTGCGTATAGGCTTTAATCCTTTCGTCGTAAGGCGATCCGGGTTACTGATGAGCCCTTGCCAAAAGGTGAGGGCTTTTTTTATTGAATCCAATAGGTTCTGTTGTGTCAAATTATTCTGGTAAGACCCTTTGCTACGCAATGATTATCGCGTTTTCAATTCCCTGTGTCCTTTTGCAGGCTGTCTCAGGTTATTCCGGATCATATCCTGTATATTCATACGATCAACTGTTAAAAGACTTCGCTCCGCTATCTGCTTCGGTTGCGGGAGTATCCGGATACTCCTTGATACTGGACAGGGGGAGGAACCATGGTGTGAACACAGGGGATCTTTTTGAGGTATATGGCAAAGGGACCCAGGTTCTTGACCCCGATAACGGTGAGATAATTGGTTATATTAAGAAACCGCTGGCGACCATTCGAGTAACACGACCTGAAGATGGCGAATCTGTATGTGAAGTATTATCTGCCCAGGGACCCTTGAGCGTGGGGCAGCCTGCAATGCGCTATAGCGACATGGCAGCGGCCTTTGTGGTCAGATCATGTCTTGGACCGGCCCATGAGTTTCGCCGGGACTTGGAACAGACCTTTCCGGATCTTGTCTGGCTGGATCCTTCTGATGTCCCTTCCGATGTGCTGGATCCCCAGTCAATGAAGACACTGGGTATTGTTTTACTCTTTGCCTTAGAGCAGGAGGGATTAAAGGTCTATGGTCCTGATCTGGCCCTCTTGCATGAGTATCCTGTTTTTAGAACAGAGGACACTGAAAGACGGAAGTGCGGTACAGATATCTTTGAAGAAGCAGATCATGCGGAACACCGGTATGATATGGGGGGCCGAAAACTCAAGACATACATCAGGTCATTTGATTTGGGCAATGCGCGTCTTGTAGGACGTCTTCCAGAAAGCGCGATCCAGGTTGATATCATTGACCTTGATGGAGACGGTAAGCTTGAGATAATATATCTTTTGCCGTCAGGCCTGTATGTTGCCCGCTATGGAAGTACGGGAGAGCTTGCCTCTCACCGGTTTGGCGGACCTGGGCACCCGGTCGGTTTTTCTGCTGTAAAAACTCATGGATGGATAGCGCTGAATGTACTGCTGTATGGAGCTGGCATGCGTTCAATACTGCTAAGCTATCAGGATCTTACGCTTAACCTGATACAGGATGAGATAAACTTGTGGCTTGCCTTTGTAGACAGGGATGGAGATGGTTTAAAGGAATCGCTTCTGGGGCAGAGTTTTGATGCCGGTATCATGTTTGGACAAAAGGTCTATCTTATGGAACCCGGCAATGAGGGCCTTGAATATAGGGATCGCATAGCATGCCCAAAGAATTTCTCCGTAATCAGGTCAAGCTGGTCAGACCTGAATGGGAATGGCGATACAGAGATCTGTACGATTGACTATGCCGGCAAACTCTGTATCTATGAGACAGGACAATTGCTCTGGTCTTCCTCAAATCGGGTTTCCCCGCAGTTACCGGCAGGTGGTTTTGCGAAATGGTTTATTTCTGCTGATGTGGATGGGAACGGCCTACCGGAACTGCTGTTTCCCGGGGTGCCAGGAGAGAAAAGCGCCCTGGCAGGGGACTGGCTTATGCTTCTTGGTTGGGTGGACGGGGAATATATCCTTAAATCAATGATGCAGCCTGTTGATGCAAGCATCTGCGGTCTTGTTGCGGTTCAAGATCAACTGATAACAGGAATTGCCCGGCCGGCCCAAAAGCCTGGCGGAAAGGGCGAGAGCTTTCTGTATTCGCTTGGCCAATTCGGCATGAGCACTGACTGACGGATGAATATCATCCATTTTCTTCTTCTTTTACGGACTTAACGAATGCTTTCTCCATAGCCTTTATCCGCTCCTGATATTCAGGCCCGGAGATCCTGGCCCCTTTCAGGCCTCCCCTGAGATTTATTTCACCAAAATAAGTGGTTCCGTCCGTAGTAACCATCAGGTCTATGTGGGCATTGGGAAATCTTCCCCGTTCCATTACATTACGGCAGAGGTCCCATTGATCAGATGAAAGTTCGTGTTCGCCGCTATCTCCGCCGAAGAACATGTTATTACGAAAGGAGTGAGGGTTGCGCCGCCAATAGGCCTCGGAATAATCTCCTATTATCACGACCCTCACATCGATTGCTGTCTCTACATAAGGCTGTACAACAAAGGGGTAGTTGAGAGAGCCAAAACACGCCTGATTGTGAGCTTCTTCAATTGATGACCACAGGTGCACGCCAAGGCCGCAATTAAAGCGATCCTGTTTGGTAACCACCGGTCCGATTTCTTCCCGGCCATAGACATTTATTTGTTTGATCATGTCGTGGCGGTCCCTGGCCACAAATGTATGGGGCACCATATACTCTCTGTATACCATGGCCTGCAAGCACTTTGACCTGCTTAGTTGCTGGGCCAGTGCTGGAGGAAACAGCCGGATACCTCGCTCCACAAGGTCCAGGAACAGGACCTGCTCCGTGGGTTTGATGTTCAATAACCCGACCACTGTGTCTCCGGAAGACAGCTCTGAAAGATGTGTTCTGAAAGAGCGATTGTCTGTAATGATGAGCGGAGGACGGTCAGGATTCAAAAAAGCATCTCCAAAAACCTGTTATGGAATTTACTCAGGTCTGCCTGGCACTCTCCACAGTAAAGTTTTACTTCTCCCAGGATCCTGGAATCATCGCTAATGGGAGTAAAACTGCCGTCGGCGTTTTGGATATACCGTGTAGTGAGCTTTACTTCCTCTGCTATTTGGTAAAAGTTCCATTCGTTCCCGCAGTGCGGACAAATTATACGATGCCCCAGGCGCGGGCTTAATCGAGTATGGATAGATATGTGCTCATGCCTTTGAGAGCTCTTGCCTTTGGTAATTATTGCGGTCATGTTTGATATCTCACTCCTATCCTGTTTGATCTGAGAATCAAGGTGCTTGACAGATCAGCGGCCGAAGTAACCGGTTAAGCTCGACTCGGCCAGTATGTGTCCCTGAAGCCTTTCAAGGAACCAAGACAGGCTGGCGTCCTCAGGAAGATCGAGACTTTCCACGTCCAGCGCATAGAGAGTGAATACATATGGGTGATCACCTGTGCCGGAAGGGGGCTGTGGTCCTCCATATCCCGGCTTTCCAAAGGAGTTGACGATTTCCCTGGAATTTTGCGGCATGATCTTTCCTGATGCCCCCTCTGCTAAACCTTCTGTCTCCGGTGATATGTCCACTACCATCCAGTGGACCCAGTTTCTGGCCACTGGATGTGGATCTATTACAGACAATGCAAGGGATTTGGTCCCTTCAGGTATCCCCGACCATGTAAGAGGTGGTGAGATATCTTTTCCGCCCACAGCCGGTCTGGTATAGACAACCGGTATCCTTTTACCATCTGAAAATGCAGGAGAAGATAAGATCATAGTTACATCCTTTGCGTGAAGTACTGACGCACTTATAAAAAACACGGTAATCAGGAGCCGATTAAAGGCCTTTGATAACATTTTCATATTTTATTAATATAAAGTCCTGCAAGAAAAAAATCTACTGTTTCTGTAAATATTCGGTGAACCCGTTATATCCTGCCTTGAAGCGGTTACCTTTTTCCGGGTTTCAAAGCTCACTCATCGCGGACCGGAGAGGCAGTGCAATCCGGCCCGCGATCGAAACCCTGCAAAAGGTAAACCGCTCCTGCGGCAGGGCGCGGATGGCAACCGTTCACAGGAAGGGGATATTTCTTTGAACGGTTTAACGGAAGCCCCCGTAGTTTTCTCGGCTTTTGCTGTGGGGGAAACTGCATCGCCTTAAGCGCAGCGTAAGGCGAATGCAGAGGGGGCAGGACATACCCCATGTCAAAGGCCTTAAGAAAACAAGGGGCTGAAGTGTGAAGTGAAAAGAAATATCCCCTTCCTGTGAACGGTTACGCACATGGGACCACGGGTTCATAAGAATATTTACATTTATTCCGCATAAATTATTTGCAGCGCCGGGGTATATGACTTAGAGTTCTACAATCAATTAAGGCTGGTTAAAGAATCGTGGAGAGGAGGATCGCGGGTGTTTTATCGTCCATCACATCTGTCAAATGTTGAAAAAAAAGCTGTACTTTCTCGTTTTTGGGAAAAGGACCCGTCTCTTTGGGCCAAGGCCCCGGAAGTTCAAAAGCAGATCACAGATCGTCTTGGCTGGCTGGATGTTATTCCAAAGATGAGAGAGGCCAAAGGAGATATAGTAGATTTCGCGCAAGATATAAAGCAGCGAGGCATCAAGCAGATAGTGCTGCTTGGTATGGGAGGGTCCAGTCTCTGCCCCCTGGTTTTGAGTCAAATATTCGGCTCTCAAGAAGGATTCCCTGCACTGAAGGTGCTGGATACCACCGACCCTGACGAAATAGAGAACGTCGTCCAGAATAAAGACTGGAACTCAACACTATTTTTAATGGCCAGCAAATCCGGTACTACGCTGGAACCTAATGCCATGTTTAATTACTTTTGGCCATTAATGGAGAATGGGCTGTCTGATCCCGGATCGCACTTTGTGGCTATTACAGACCCTGGAACTCCCTTGGAAAAACTCGGGAATGAGCGTGGTTTTTTGAAGATCTTTCTTAATCCCACCGACATAGGAGGAAGGTATTCAGCAATCTCTTACTTCGGTCTGGTCCCGGCGGCCCTGCTGGGGATTGATATCGGCAGGATACTTCAAAGGGCCGAAGAGATGGTCAATAAATGCGGCCCTAACATACCATGCGATATAAATCCCGGGTATAAGCTGGGAGAATTCTTAGGGGAATTCGGTGTTCAGGGCAGGGACAAACTGACCATCCTGGCCGATTTGCCCATCAAGGCCTTTGGCCTCTGGCTGGAACAGCTTGTGGCAGAGAGTACTGGTAAAGAGACCAGGGGTCTGGTTCCAATTATCGGCGAATCTACCGGGATTCCTGGATTTTATGGTGGAGAACGTATTTTTGTCTACCTGAGAGTAAAAGGGGCTCCGGAAAAGGACTCTTTGGAAGGGTTTGTGTCAGAGCTGCGGGAGGCCCAATTCCCCGTCTATGAGTTGTGGCTCGAAGATCTGTATGATCTCGGGGCCCAGTTCTTCCTGTGGGAAATGGCGACCGCCCTGGCCTCTCACTTCCTGGCAGTTAATCCCTTTGATGAGCCGGATGTCAGGCGTTCAAAGGAAAAGACCGGAGCAATCCTCGATGTCTACCGCGCCGAAGGCAAGATGCCTATAAAATTCTGGGTAGATCCATATAGTCAACTTCATTTTCGTACTTCAGAGATGCTGGCTGTATCCATGAAGAGCCTTTCAAGGGCCATGAGAGACATGTTCCATGTCCTGCCGACCTGGGGCTATTTGGCATTTCTCCCTTACCTGCCCTATGATCCGGAAATGGAAGCAATGGTAGGGGAAATGCGCTATTTTGTGAGACAGGAGAAGGGATGCGCTACTACCATGGGTTATGGTCCGAGGTATCTCCATTCTACGGGCCAGATTTACAAAGGCGGACCGACTTCCGCAGCTTTTTTGATCTTTACTCGTAAAAGGGCAAAAGACTATCCGGTAATCCCGGACTTCGGTGTCTCTTTCTGGCATATCCAATTTGCCCAGGCGGTTGGAGACTTCGAGGCCCTTTCTGATGCCAGGTTTAGAGCTATCCATGTGCACCTGCCTCCTGATTACCGGCTGGGATTAAGGAATTTCAGCAAGGTCCTTTCAAGATCAGTTCGCATGAAGTAAGGAAGGATGTACGGCAAACGCAGGCTACTAACAGTAGCTGCACTTCTCATCGGCCTCTGGATATTTGGCATCGCCGGTTATGTGATCATTGAGGGCTGGGATGTCCTTGACGCCATTTACATGACAACCATATCATTGACTACTGTCGGTTACAATGAGGTCCACCCTTTAAGTCAGGCAGGGCGCATATTTACCGCCCTGCTGATCGTCATGGGTGTAGGTTTTTTTTTCTATGCCTTTGGGGTACTGGCAGAGGCAATTATAGAAGGGCATCTTAAGGGACTCTTGGGGAAAAGGAAAATGGAAAAGACCATTTCCAGGCTTAAACAACATTTTATTATCTGTGGTTACGGAAGAATTGGAACGTCAATATGCAGGATATTTAAAGAGCGAAAGTATCCCTTTGTGGTAATAGAAAATGATCCCGCTGCTATACAGGAGATAGAGAAAAATGATTTTTTGTATGTAGCCGGCAATGCGACCCATGATGAAATCCTGATTCAGTCGGGTATTGAGCGTGCAAAAGGGATTGTTTGCGTATTAAGTACCGATGCGTATAACGTGTACATCACTCTTGCAGCCAGGTCGTTGAATCCGGGCTTGCTGATTCTGGCCAGAGCAGATGATGCCGATGCGGAAAAGATGATGATTCAGGCAGGGGCAGATCGGGTAATCTCGCCATATGAGATAGGGGCACGGCGCATGGCCCTTGCGGTACTTCAGCCTACTGTGACAGAGTTTCTGGACCTGGCAGTACATTCGTCCACCCTTGATCTTGCTATCGAGCAGGTGGAAATAGTTTTCAAGTCATCGCTGGATGGTGTGAGTCTCTTGGATGCTGCCCTGCGGCAGAAGCTGGGCGTTACGGTCCTGGCAGTTCAGCAATCCGGGGGCGAGATGATATTATCTCTGGATCCTGGCTATGTTATAAAGAGTGGTGACATACTTGTTGCCCTGGGAAACAGAAAAGGGCTGGATGCCTTAAGGGAACTGTGCACGGACACGTTTGTCCAGTGAGAGCAAGCGTTCATGAATCTGCCCTGTAATTGCACCGCAGTATCTCACTTTCTGTTACGATAATGTCCATTCTCTGGTCATGGGTTTTCAGGGGAATTTCCGGAAGCAGCTGAAGACTGAAAGCAAGTCCTATACGAATGGCTTGAGGGGCCTTTATGGATAAGAAACGGTCAAAGTATCCCCCTCCGTATCCATATCGGCCGCATTTGCGGTCGAATACACTGCCGGGAACCACTGCCAGGTCTATTTGGGATGGTTGTATTAATGAGGCTGCTTCTGCATCCGGCTCTAATATTCCATAGGCCCCGGGCCTGAGATCTTTTCCCCAATCCTCCAAGAGGTAAGTTTCCAGCTGCCTGTTTTTGACGTCCGTCTTGGGAATGGCCACTTCAAGCCCGCTATTGAGCCTCTCTTTGATGAGTTGATGCGTTTCCACCTCGCTCCTGAAGGATACATAAATAAGAGGCATCCTGCTGCTCTTGTATTCTTCAAGCCCCCTGAGCCTGTAAGTTATTGTTTCGCTAAGATGGCTCAGATTAAAGGAGGAAAGACGGTCGCGTTTGGCCAGGATTTGGCTCCGGTAAAAAGAAGGATCAGGAAAGGACATGTGTTTAAAGAAATAAGATTTACTATGGAGATTGATAAAAAATGCGCAGACAGGAGGATTCTCTCAGGCAGGAATTTTGCCAGACAGGCCTGCAGTTCCTGTCTCTCAATACAACGTTTCTTCTTGAGGAAGGAAATCTTATGTATCTTGCCAATAGACAAAGGCGTCCATCTCTGCCGAAGAATTTCGATCCAACCACTTCTACCTTCACTCCGTTATTGAGTTGAAGTCGAATTCTCCTGACAAACCATCGAGGAGCAACAATAACCCTGAAAATTCGAGATCCGGACTGAAGAGTAAAACACTGAAAATTCATATAGGGCTTCGCCTCACACTGTCTTATTATTCCCCTGGCTACTATCTCCGTGTTTTCATCATAACCTATACTCCTGGCATGAGCAGAGCCGACACCGTTCAATAACAGAATGACAACTAAGAAAAAAAGGGGATGATAAGCAGCTTTTGACTCGATTGCCCTATGCACGTTCACGGCTACTTAACTGTGCCTCTGGTCGACTTTGGGGACAAACCGGAAGTGCCCTCTTTGATTTTTGTTAATTGTTTGTACAATTCTTGTCTTTTAAGATTACTCAAGAAAATATATGCAGATTGCGTACCTCTTGAATATCCACGCATTAATGACTCAATTTATCTAAAATATCAAAAATTTTTACCATTTTGAGAAATTTCAATCAAGATTGCAGTAGACACGATATGCAATTTTTGCGGGTTTATGCAATTTTTGCACTTAATTTATGCAATTTTTGCACTGACTTTTGCATGGTTATTTTTCGATATCTCCAGGGAGGGATTCCCGGCATTTTTTGCCTGGAAATAAGCGGCCTTTTGGATAAACCAATGAAATCCTGGAGCAGTAATAAATGGATTGCGACTTTAAAGCTCCCTGAAAGACCGTGCAGAAGGATATACCAGTATAAAAAAGAAGGCCTTTTTGGAGAATTCCAAGAAGGCCTTCGGGGAGAGGAGGGTTGGGAGGGATAATATTTTTTATATATTCTAATAAGCAAACATCGTGCCATCTATTTAAGAAGACCGTATTCCTTTAGCTTGTATTGAAGCGTTCTGATTGAAATACCTAATATTTTTGCTGCATTACGTCTATGTCCATCTGTTTCCCTGATAGTTTCCTCAATGGCTTCTTTTTCCAGGTCTCGTAAACTACGAAGCCGTTTAGTAGCTGATCCAGGTGCAATCTCGACAGGTGAGGTTGTCAACGAAGGCAGTGTCAGCCTGGAGTCCCGGCTTAAAATAATGGCTCGCTCAATGACATTATGTAGTTCCCGCACATTGCCGGGCCATTCATAGGATTTTATTTGTCTCAGCGTGTCTTTGGAAATTTCAGAGACCTTTTTCCCAACACGCATAGATATCGAGCGTACAAGATAGTCAGTAAGCACCTGTACCGACTCGAGGCGGTTTCTCAAAGGAGGAAGGTTTATTGGGAAAACATTTAAACGATAGTAAAGGTCTTCTCTGAAGCGTTTTTCACGTATTCCAGCCATAAGGTCCTGGTTGGTGGCGGCAATTATTCTGGCGCTGGTATTGAGAGTAGTAGTACCTCCCACCCTTTCAAACGCCTTTTCCTGGAGTATTCGAAGAAACTTTGCTTGAGCAGACAAGGGCATTTCACCTATCTCGTCCAGAAACATGGTCCCATTCTGGGCAAGCTCGAACTTTCCCCTCTTGGCATTGACCGCTCCGGTAAACGCACCCTTTTCGTGTCCAAAGAGTTCGGACTCAATAAGGGTTTCAGGTATTGCAGCACAATTAAGCTCAACAAATGGACCTTTTCGTCCGCTCAAATGATGAATTGCTTTGGCTACAAGGCTCTTTCCGGTACCGCTTTCCCCCTGAAGCAATATGGTGGCGTCTGTCCCGGCCACGTGCTGTACTTCTATCCATACTTCCTCCATGCCGGCAAACAGAACATCGGTAGGCGGGAGACCTTCGGAAAGCTGATTTCTCCATAGAGTATCCACTGCCACGAGGTTCTGGCGTTCCACCACTCTGGACACCGCCATCCGTAATTCATCCGGATCCTTGAGGGGCTTTATGAGATAGTCTAAAGCCCCTTCCTTTATAGCCTCTACAGCATTTTCCACAGTCGCATAGGCCGTAAGGATTATAAAATCGATTTCCGGCCTTTCCGACCGCACCTTTCTTAAGAGGTCAAGTCCGTTGATATCAGGCATTTTGAGGTCCGTAATTACAAGGTTGGGAGAAAAATCATCAATTTTGCCAATAGCGCTGATGCCGCTGCTGGCAGTCTTTACTTGATAGCCTGACTGTGTAAGGATTCGGCCCAAGAGAGCCGTCAAGTGTCTTTCGTCGTCTACTACCAGAATGCGGAAATTATTTGGTTTCATGGTCATTTTTTTGTTTCTAATCTAATAATTTAAGCTTATCCTGGCAAGGAATTATGGATTGTCTTTTTCTTATAAATCCCGTAGCCGGCGCTCATGCGGGGAAAAAGATTGCCGCTGAACTAAAGCGTGTCGTGCATGTCCGGAGTCTCAACAGGCATATTGTCTTTACTGATCCTGAACATCTTGAGGCTCAGGTGTTGTCCTTGGCTTCAGGCTGTGACCTTACTGTTGTTGCAGGAGGTGATGGCACCGTATCAGCGGTTGCACGTGCACTTGGCGAGCTTGACAGGCCCCCGCCGCTTGCCATCCTGCCACTCGGCACAGGGAACGATCTGGCCAGAAGCCTGGGCTGGTGGGAAGTATGGAATCAGGGTGGACTTGATTATTTCTGGTCGGGGATCAGTGCCGGAAAGGTTGAAGCAATGGACCTATGGTCCTGCGGAGACCGCAGATTTATAGGATATGCAGGTTTTGGCCTGGATGCAAGGATAGTGGCGTCCGTCTCACGAATACGCCTGAAACGTCTTTGCCGTCACCTTGGAAAGAGATGGAATCAGTTTCTTTTTATAGCTGTAGGCCTGAAATATATACTTTCGGCTAAGCTCAAATCCAGTTACCATAAAATAGATGCGTGTTTCCTTGATAAAAAGGGGAATATGAATCAAATCAGGCTAAGAGGACATGGCACTTTGATCCTTTCTAACATTGAGTATTATGCTGGCGGCGGGTCTCTTTCATCCGTGTCCTGCTGGAGCGATGGGAAGTTAGAAGTATATGCCATTCCCGCTATCAGAGCATATCTGGGGCTGCTGCTGAGAGGTCGCATCACTTCTCTTTCAGATCCCAGAGCCACTTCTCAGGCCTGTTCTGTAAAAATCACCGGTAAGCAGAATCTTCCTGTACAGCTCGATGGCGAATGGGCACAAAAACTTATGACAAAAGATACTGTAGAAGTGCAACTCGTGAGGACCTTACCCGTACTCGTTCCTCCTGCAAGCTTTGCCGTAAAAGAAAGTGTTGCCGGACGCTGGTCCAAGGGCCCTGTTATAAAAAAAGCCGGTTCATCGATACTCCCTGATCATGCTGCCACGGGCAATCGAGCCCTTGGGGGAAATTTTTCTCATGCTTCGTTATGTCCGAAGAGTAAAGTAAGTATCAGTAGACAGGTCTTTTGTGATTATTGAGCCGGCATTCAATACAGGAGAAATTCCGTGCACGAAAAGCGAAAAGAAATCCGATACTTAGCAAAATTCCGCGTATATTTTCCAGAGTTCAATATATCGGGATACACTTCCAATATCTCGCTAAGCGGATGTTATGTGGCAGTAAACTGCTCTGTGTCTATAGGGCTCATCACTGACCTGCTTATTGAGTTGCCGGTAGTGGGAACTATTGCCCTCAAGGGTTACATACAACATCTGGGCCGGTCAAAGACAGGGGTCGGGTTCCAGTTCGTTCAGGTGAGGTTTGAGCCTGATCAGTCAGAATACTATAATTTGTATTTACGATTTATAAAGATTATGTCTCAGCTTGAGGAGGTAAGGAAAAATTATCTGGACCTGGTAAGGCAGGGCCTATTGAAGCTTCACACCCTGCCGAGCGGGTCAGGGGAAAAAGAAGTGATATGATTACCTTGCCGACATTCGCCTGGCCCTTTCTGGCCTTTTTGCTGGGGACCTGTATCGGTAGCTTTTTGAATGTATGCATATGCCGACTGCCTCAAGGCAGGTCGGTGGTAAGGCCTGGTTCTGCCTGTCCGAAATGTGGCCACAGGCTGAAATGGTGGGAAAATATCCCCATACTGAGTTTTTTGCTTCTTAGGGCAAAATGCAGTTCTTGCGGGGAAAGGATCTCCATGCAGTATCCACTTGTTGAGCTGCTGAGCGGCCTCTTGTGCCTTGTTCTTTGGTACAAGTTTGGTTTTAGTTCTGAACTATTTATTTATTTTTATTTTTCAGCATGTCTCATAATTGTGACATTTGTCGACCTTGCACATCAAATTATCCCGGATGCAGTGTCTTTGCCCGGGATTGCCGTTGGCTTCCTGTCTTCGTTTCTGCTTCCCGGGCTGTCATGGCGGGATTCTCTTCTGGGGATATTGATGGGCGGAGGCATTTTATTTCTTGTGGCATGGGGCTATTATATCATTGCCCGCAAGGAGGGAATGGGGGGCGGGGACATTAAGCTCCTTGCTATGATAGGGGCATTTTTGGGGTGGCAGGCAATTCCGCTTGTAATCCTATTGAGTGCCGCAGCAGGTTCAGTTGCCGGCCTGACAATAATGTCGTTACAGAAAGGAAACAGGCATATGGCCATACCTTACGGTCCCTTTCTGGTTGGGGCCGCCCTAATAACCTTATTCTGGGGGCATGAACTGACAGACTGGTATCTGGGTTTTATTGCTATTTAAACCAATCCCGCTGACTTCTTCAGCAGCTCCACTTCAGTGTCGGTCAATATCCTGTACTTGCCAGGTTGCAGCTTCCCCAGCCTTATAGGACCTATTTTGATACGTATCAGCCTGATGACGGAATGGCCTAACGTATTGAACATCAATCTTATCTGGCGTTTTCTGCCTTCTTTCAGCGTAACTTCCAGTATCGTCGAACGCCTCGTGGTTTTCAGCACACGCAATTCGCAGGGCAATGTCGTTTTTCCTTCTATCTCTATACCTCGTCGAAGCAGATCCAAAGCGGCTTTTGAAGGTCTCCCTCTCACTGTTGCATGGTAAGTCTTTGAGATCTTATGGCTGGGATGCAATAGCCGGTGAACCAGAGCACCGTCATTTGTGAGGAGGAGCAGACCCTCACTGTCTTTATCCAGGCGCCCAGCAGGATAAACCCGCTCCGGAACTCTTCCCGGAAGCAGATCCATTACAGTGGTTCGCCCATAGGGATCACGAGCTGTGGTCAGGACGCCTTTTGGTTTATTAAGCAAAAGATAAACGAGTTGTCTTTTACAGAGAACCCTGATCTTGTCAACGCAGATGATATCTGTGTATGGATCTATCTTGGATCCAAGCCTTGCAACCTCACCGTTTATAGTGACCCGGCCTGAGCGGATGAGCACTTCTGCGGCTCTCCTGGAGCATACACCGGCATTGGCGAGGTATTTTTGCAGTCTCATCTGAACTGTTCAAAGAAATGTCCCCTGCCCGTGAACGGTTTGCGGAGTGGACTGAGGGTTCACCGGATATTTACATGAAATTAATGGCGAAGAAGTAAAGGGCTTAGCCCCCAGATCCTGAGGTCTTTATCTTTAAGCCCGATAATCAGCAATGTGAGCAGCTCAATAAAAAGGGGCTCAGGAGGCGATCTCAATGGATCATTATTCACAAGAATTATATCGCCAGGACCCACCCGTGCCAGGATGCGCTCGACTGAAGTATTAAAAGGAAATCCCTCACGCCAATCGAGCTTTAGGGACGGATTGACCACTAAAAGACCCAGTTCTCTTGCTATTCTTACAAGGCGTAAATCCTTCCATCCATAAGGAGGCATGAGAAAGCGGGCGTCCCTTCCCTGGATATCGCCTGCCAGGGCAAGGCATGACTTGAGCATGTGCCTCAGTTCTGTTTTGTTCTGGAAAATAAGCGATCTGTAGTTTTCTCCATGAATCCCTATCTCAAAGAACTGCAGGGAGCGCAAGGCCCTGGGATTTTTCCTGGCCTTCTCCCCTTCTATGAAAAATGTGGCCGGGATCTCAAGCTCATGTAGTCGTTTACAGATTGGACCTGTTAACGGATTCGGGCTTCGGTCGAACACGAGACTTATTGCACGTACATTTCGGAAGCCATGGGTTAATACCTTGCCCCACAAGGTAGCTCTGGGGCAAAAAATTTCATATGCGCCTGTTGCCAGAGCACCTGCTCCTCCGACAATAATAAATCGTTTTAAGGCACTTTTTGAAAAAATCACAGTAGATCTTGACACTGCCTTAACTTTGCTTGCGCTACTTGCGACGCTCTAAAACAAACTGTGCAAGGTCATGGAGTAAGTCCCTTGTCTCTGATGGAGCAAATGTCTCTAAACCTTCACAGGCCAAAGCAACCAGGGCTTTTGCCCGACTTCTTGTATAGTCCAGCCCCCCGGCGCGGGACAGCAGATTCTTCACCCATACAAGTTCCTTCTCAGAGGGATTGCCATTGCTGAGTACCTTTAACAGCCTCTCCTTTTCTGCAGAAGATGCCTTCCCAATGGCAACAACAAGAGGCAGTGTGATTTTCCCCTCAGCGAGATCTGTCCCAATGGTCTTTCCCAGCTCACTGGCATCTGCAGTATAATCAAGGACGTCGTCAATCATCTGAAATGCCTGGCCCAGATAGAAGCCGTAGTCGCTGAGGGCCTGCATCTCGGACTCTCCAGCACCTGCAAGGAGGGTACCGATTTTACATGATGCTGAAATCAGTGATGCTGTTTTTCTTTTAATGATTTCTAAATAGGTCTCCTCGTCAAAGCTCGGGTTTTTTGCTTGTAAAAGCTGTATAATCTCGCCTTCAGACATCAGGGCAACTGCTTCTGCAATGGCTGTCACTATGCGGATGTCCCCAAACCGGCTGGCAAGCTCAATGGCCTTGGCATAGAGGAAATCACCAACCAGGACCGTGGCCTTATTTCCCCAGATTTTATAGGTAGAAGACCTGCCGCGACGCATCACACCCCCATCTACTATATCATCGTGAGAAAGGCTGGCAGCATGGAGGTACTCCGGGACTGCCGAAAGGTCGAACACGGCTTCATCATCCCTTCCGCATAATCTTGCTGCACATACAGTAAGTAAAGGCCTTAGACGTTTTCCTTCGGCGAAAAGGATATAATGGCTTATTTCGTTTACAAAAGGTATATGGGAAGCAAAATGCCTGCTCAACACCTGCTCAATTTTTTCAAAATCCGGTTTAAAGGAATCCAAAATGCCTTTGGAATTAGATCTGTGGCTATATACCTTTTCAGGGAAAGTCCCCACCTAGGAAAAGCCCTCCTTTTTTAATCTTGAATAAGGAAATAACATATAAAATGACAAAGGGCTATATTCACGTAATTAATCATTCCGTATCTGGAAATGTGGAACGCGGCTGCATGCCCACGTTGAGCCTTTTGCAGACCTTCAGGTGACAGCACGGAATCAGAATATAAAAATAACTCCTATGTTGCAACAATACAAAGGCATTAAGTCCTGGTATCCTGCCAAAGGCCGGAGCCTTGCAGTCCTGCATGAGTTTACAGATCAAAATACTTCGGATGCAAGGCGTGAGATTCCCAAGGAATGAGGTGTACTCAGTGTATGCCGCAATGGCGATGAAATTGAAGCAACGCAGCAGATGGTGTATTTTCAGCAGAATCATCACTTAAATGATAACTTGAGTAAAAAGATAAAAAGAATGCGGTTTCCTGAAACTATGAGCATATTGCTATACGGAAACATCTGCTGCATCCAGCCGCGTGTTTTTTTATCCCTGTTTATCATTGTTTTCCTGTCAGGGTCGTCCCTGCTAATCGCTTCGGACCATGCCCTCGCCAAGCCAAGCACCTCTTCTGTAAGCAGAGGTGAATATGCCTATCGTCAGGCCAAATATGAATACGATCGTCTTGCCAGAAGTCCCCGGCTCCGCACCCACAGAACAAAATGGATCCGTATAATTAAGAAGTTCAGGAAAGTCTATCTTACCTATCCCAACGACAAGAAGGTTGCCCCCAAGGCCCTCTTCATGATGGCCCGTTGCTACAGTGAATTATATGGATATTCAGGGGCCATGAAGGATATCAGAGAGGCCATTGAGCGATATGAGGTCCTGGTTGAGAGGTTCCCTGAAAGCCGTTTGGCAGATGACGCCCTGTATGCCCTTGGCGGACTTTACAAGCGTACCGGAAATGTCAGTCTGGCGCGAGAGGCCTGGGAGCGGATAGTTGAGGAATATCCCATGGGCGACAAGGCCAGGAACGCCAGAGACCGGCTGAAAATCTTGGGCCCTAAACAGCCGCGGAAAACAAAACCTTCAAGGTGGACGATACAAAAGGAAAGAGGGCATGCAGGCTTTTCCAGCCCGGGGATTGCTCCAGGTGCAAAATCCGCCGTAGTGCAAGAGGTAAGGCATTGGTCTGCTTCGGACTACACCAGGGTAGTAATTGACACGGCAGGCCCTGTATCTTTCAATAAAGGATATCTTCCTGCCAATAAGACAAAACATCTTCCGGAACGTATTTATTTAGATCTTAAACCGGCACGTATAGAAAAAAAATTCAAAGACAATATTCCCATACAGGATGGACTACTCAAGAGAGTGAGGGTAGCCCAGTTCAATCCTGATACAGTCCGGGTGGTATTTGACCTCGGGAAGATACATAAGACCAAGATCTTTTACCTTGAAGACCCTTTCAGGGTAGTGGTGGACGTCTTCGGAGAGAACTACTTCCAGAGGGCTTCCTGTCCTCCACGGTCTCTGGAAGTCAGTAAAAGTACAAAAGGCAGATTAAACGGCAGCGGCCTTTCTCTCGCGCAACAGTTGGGGCTCTGTGTAAAACGGGTGGTGATAGATGCAGGCCACGGCGGGAAGGATCCAGGGGCCATCGGCCCCACCGGCCTGAGGGAAAAAGACGTTGTGCTCAAGATCGCAAAGAGGGTGGCAGCACGACTGGAGAAAGATCTTGGCTGTCAAGTTATCTTGACTAGAAAGAGAGACAGTTTTCTGCCGCTTACACAAAGGACTGCCATTGCCAATGCCCGAAAGGCCGATATCTTTGTGTCTATTCACGCAAATGCATCTCCCAGCAGGAGAGTTAGTGGAATCGAGACCTACTTTTTAAACTTCGCACTGGATGAAGAGGCCATGAGGGTGGCGGCAAGAGAGAACGCTACATCCACTAAAAGAATAGGTGACCTCAAAAACATCCTGAATGACATAATGAAAAATGCAAAGGTCGATGAGTCCTCACGCCTGGCAGGTTACGTGCAGAGGGAGGTTGTAAGGAACCTCAGGAAAAATTATAGAAACGTAAAAAATAAAGGGGTCAAACAGGCCCCGTTCTTTGTCCTGATAGGTGCGAGGATGCCCTCTGTTCTGGTTGAGGTATCGTTTATCAGTAACAGGAAGGAAGAAAGACGCCTCAAAAGTGACCGCTATCTGGACCGCGTAGCCGAAGGCATTGTAAACGGAATTAAATCATATGTCAGTGATACCAAGATGGCCTGGCTTCCTTGAACCTAAGTTGAGCGATTAGCCATCAGCTTTTAGCTTAACAACCCGTTTTTATATAAAGTTTTTACCTAATAGCTAACGGCTGACGGCTGGCATCCGTCTATGTTAAAAAAGTGTAAACTACAAAGAGAATGCCAATAAAACAGGTTGAATTTTGTTTCTACTCTGCTAAAGTGGAGCACAATCTCCGGAATTCAGGTGCAAACCTTTTTTGGTTGTATTTTATGATAGAAAATATTTTTACGGGAGGCGGATATGTATTGGGGCAATCTGGAAGGTAAAGTTTATTATTTAATGGCACTGATTTTAATACTGGTCCCGGGACTTCTTGCCGGATGTGCAAAAAAATCGATAAAAGTCGGTGAAGAAGCAGCGCTTCCAACCGAGCAGATCGGAGAAGCGGCCGTAGGACCAGGTGAAGAAATACCCGGTACTGTCGAGGTTGGCATGGGGGAAACAAAAATCCCGAGCGAAACAATTGGCACTGCCGCCGGCATTGGAGAAACTATCTCTGAGGGCAGGACTAGCGACCCCATGCATCCCATATACTTTGACTTTGACCGTTTTAACATCCGTGACGATATGAAGCCTGTGATGGAAGACAATGCCCTGTTTTTGCTTAATTATCCGGAATTCAGGATAGAAATCCAGGGCAACTGTGATGAGCGCGGTACCAATGAGTACAACCTGGCTCTTGGAGAAAGAAGGGCAAAAGCCGCCAAGGCATATCTCGTCAATCTGGGTGTAAATCCGGATCGTATAGATACTGTGAGTTTTGGTGAGGAACGGCCTCTGGCACCAGAACACAATGAGGAGGCATGGGCAAAAAATCGTAGGGATGACTTTGTTATAATAAAGTAGCCTGATAAGGTTCTGATTATCCCGGAAATAATGACCACGCGCTGCATAGCAACGTTGTGGTCATTATTTTGTAAAAAGTGCCTTTTAAAAACCCTTGATATTGTTTGAGTTTTGCTAGCGTGCAATAAATGACAGGAGATGGAAGTTATGAATAGGGCTCAGGAGGAGGTAGTAACCGCCTTATGAAAGGTTGCCTAAGCTCAATAACTGTACTGGTTTTTCTGCTGACTGCGGTATTATGGTGTAATGTAGCTGCTAAAGAAACCCCGCAAGTCAAGATAGCTGTTATTAATATGCAAAAGGTGGTCCGAAAATCCATCGCTGGCCAAAGGGCAATGGAGGCGCTCAATAAAAAATTTGAGAGTCTGAAGGAAAAGCTCAGGGCTGAACAAGATGAGATCAAGGCATTTAAGGAAGACCTTGAAAAAAAAGGGCCCTTGATGAATGAAGCCGCCAGGGCGGAAAAGGAACGTGAGTATAAAAAGGCCCTTAGGGATTTCAAAGACCAGAGTGACGATGCCCAGTTTGAAATGCGCCAGGCAGAAAACAAAAAAATGGAACCAATACTCAAGGAACTTGAAAAGGTTGTGAACCGTATTGGTGAGGAAGGTGGATACACACTCATTTTAGAAAACAACATGCCAGGTATATATTTCATTGATTCTGATGTGGATATCACAAACGAAGTCATAAAAGCTTACGATAATGAGGTAAAATCCAAAACGGAAAAGGACAAAAAATAAGCCCTGAATAAGGTTCAAGGTTCACAGTTAGAGAGCAATGAAGACGGAGTTCATCCGGTTTCTGCGATACGTCGCGCGGTCTTGTATGGTCCAGAGCAAACTCTATAAACCTTGAACCTTGAACCCTGAACCCTGAACCCTGAATTGGCTTATGTTTCACATAGACATAGAAAAACAAAACGAACTTACACAGGAACAGATCACCAAGCTGCACACTATGTGGAACAGATGTGCCACGCGCGTTATCCTTTCCACCACACTGGCAGGAAGCGGTCATCCAGGCGGTTCTCTGTCCTCCCTGCACATCCTGCTTGTCCTTTACAGCGTAATCAGACATCGTCCAACAGAACCCGGTTGGCCGGACCGTGACCGCGTGGTCATAAGCATCGGGCATATCTCTCCAGGCGTCTACAGCGTACTCGCTGAATTCGGTTATTTCTCAGAAGAAGATTTCCTCAGCGAGTTTCGTCGTGCCGGCTCATCCTGTGCCGGCCATATAGAACAAACCATGCCTGGAGTTGAATGGAATACCGGAAATCTTGGCCAGGGGCTTTCAGTGGGTACGGGTATATGCCTTGCCCAGAATCTCCTCGCTCGGCCGGGTAAAACAATCGTCCTCATGGGCGATGGAGAACAACAGAAGGGGCAGATATCCGAAGCCAGACGTTTTGCAATCAAGTTCGGTCAAGGGAACCTGATTGGTATAATCGACAGAAATCACCTGCAGATAGGAGGTTCTACCGAAGAGGTAATGCCTGTCCGTGTAAGGGATGAGTATACTTCCGCAGGCTGGAATGTATTGTACGTACCTGACGGCAATGATTTCCAGACCGTATTCAAGGCCCTGAAGAGGGCATGGACACATGACCGCCTTGTGACAGGCCGACCCACCGTCCTGGTCATGCGCACCGTCATGGGAAAAGGTATCTCCTTTATGGAGAATAAGGCAAAGTATCATGGATCTCCGCTGTCAAACGAGGATGCCCGGTCGGCATTAAGAGAACTGGGGCAAGATCAGGGGCTACTTGAGCTGTGGTCAAGGAATAGAATCGAACACCGAATAGAAAGGCATCGCAAGACACCAGAGGCAAAATTCCCATCCATTGATCCCGGAGAACCCATTGTCTACGATCCCGGGACCAAAACAGACTGCCGTTCTGCTTACGGTACAGCATTAAGGGATCTGGCCCAAAGGAACAATGTTGCGGATTCTGTTCCGAAGATCGTAGGATTTAGCTGTGATCTGGAGGGATCAGTAAAGATGCAGGGCTTTCACAGCGTTTCCCGCAACACATTCATAGAAACAGGCATACAGGAGCACCATGCAGCTACCTGCGCCGGAGCGGTGAGCAGAGAAGGATTGGTTAGCTTCTTCAGCACCTTTGGGGTCTTTGCCGCGGCAGAGACTTACAACCAGCACCGGCTAAATGACCTAAACAGGACCCATCTCAAAATAGTATCTACTCATCTGGGGCTGGACGTAGGAGAAGACGGCCCGACCCATCAGAGTCTCGACTATGTGGGACTTTTCAACAACCTCTTCGGCTTCTCCGTATTCATGCCGGCAGATCCAAATCAGACTGACAGGATAGTCCGGTATGTGGCTGCCAATCCAGGCAATTGCTTTGTGGGTATGGGAAGGTCCAAGTTGCCAATAATTACTTCAATGGACGGAAGGCCGTTTTTCGATGCGGACTATTTATTTCAGCCAGGGAGGGCAGACTGGTTAAGGCAGGGTGATGAGGCCACTTTTATCACCTATGGCTCGGTTACCTCTCAGGTCCTCGAAGCATGGTCAATTCTCGATTCACAGGGCTTGTCGGTAGGGGTGCTCAACATGGCTTCTCTCAAGCCCATAGACAGGAAATCAATACTTGAGGCAGCTAAGAAAGGTCCGCTCATAACGGTTGAAGACCATGTGGTATGCACGGGCCTGGGGGCCATGGTGGCGCAAGAACTTATAGGGGCAGGCATGTGCCAGCAGCTTCTTACCCTGGGAGTGACAAACTATGGTTCTTCAGGTAAGCCAGATGATCTGTACCGCCTTCAGGGCCTTGATGCCGAAAGCCTTGCCGAGAAGATGAAAGACCTCTTAAAATAACTATTCCCCAGATATACCCCATAAATCTCTCTGCCCCCTTCCTAAACTTCGGCAAATTCATTTACATCAACAGGTAGAATAAAGGACTGACTGCTCCATTTGCGACCGTAAATATTCTTATGAACCCGTGGTCCACTGGTAACCGGTCACAGGGGAGCTTCTTCTTCCAAATGCTCTCGCCCCTTGTTTTCTTAAGGCTTTTGACATGGGGGAGTCTTGCCCCCTCCCCGTTCTCCTTCGCTTCGCTCAGGAGCCGGGGTTTCCCATGCTGTAAAGGCCAGGAAAACTTGCGGGGCTGACGCAAATCGTCTCCATAAAGAAGCTCCCCTGTGATCAGTTTAAATCCACTGTGCAGACCGTTCACGGGCAGGGGACATTTCTTTTCACTTAACACTTCAGCCCCTTGTTTTCTTAAGGCTTTTGACATGGGGGAGTCTTGCCCCCTCCCCGTTCTCCTTCGCTGCGCTCAGGAGCCGGGGTTTCCCCCACAGCAAAAGCCAAGAAAACTACGGGGGCTTCCGTTAAACTGTTCAAAGAAATATCCCCTTCCCGTGAACGGTTGCCATCCGTGCCCTGCCGCAGGAGCGGTTTGCCTTTTGCAGGGTTTCGATCGCGGGCCAAATTGCACTGCCTCTTTCGGTCTGCAATGAGTGAGCTTTGAAACCCGGAAAAAGGTAACCGCTTCAAGGCAGGAAAGAATATTTACTGTGGCCCTTATCAAATTCAAGTTCTGTCTATTCTACGTCCTGAGCAGTGGCTGAGAGTTACCTCGCAAGCGTCGGGATAGAATTAATATCTTCAATGATCTGGTCGATAATACCATTAGAGTCTCTTTAATTCGGGAGTCTCAGCTGAGAGTTTATCCGTCTTTTTGAGACAAGATATCCTTTTATTTTTTGAGGTTTAAACGTGGCCGATTTAGTGCTGACCGCTTCATTCCTGGAAGAGGCCAAAATACAGATAGAAAATACCCTTATTAAGGCAGGCGTTGATACCGTCCTCTTGATTGATGAAACGGGCAATGTGGTGGCGGCTTGCGGTGATAAAACCTGCGATCTTGACACGACCTCCCTGGCAGCCCTGGCGGCAGCCAACTTCGGCGCCACTTCGCAGATCGCAAAACTGATAGGAGAAGACGACTTTGCACTCCTGTTTCACAAAGGCAAAAAAGACAGCATACACTTTGCACGAATAGGCACTGAATTAATTCTGGTAACAATATTTGGAGACAATGTATCTCTGGGTTTGGTCAGGTTGAGAATAACAAGACTGTCAAAAATCATAGAAAAGCATTTGGCTAAAGATAATTCAATATGGCCCTGATAAATCTCAGCAAAAAGGAAATACACTGCAAGATAGTCTATTACGGTCCCGGACGATGCGGAAAGACTACGAATTTGCTCTACATATATAATGCCATGAACCATCAAGCCCGGAGTAAAATGCTGACCATTGAAACAAAAGGAGACAGGACGCTTTTTTTTGACCTGCTTCCTTTGAATTTGGGAAAGATAAATGGCTTTGATGTGAGAATACAGCTCTATACCGTACCTGGTCAGGCTATTTATGAAGCGACCAGGAGACTGGTTCTAAAGGGTGTGGATGGCCTGGTCTTTGTTGCCGACTATCTTAAAGTACGTTATGAAAATAACATAGAGAGCTTCCAAGATCTGCGGCACAACCTCCTTGAGCACAATCTAACCCTGGAAAAAATTCCAATTATTTTTCAATTTAACAAATGTGATCTTGTGCATACATCCATACCAACGCTGACCAGGGAAGAGCTTGAAGCAGTTCTGAACAAGGAACTTAATACAGATGTCTTTGAGGCAGCAGCTATTAAAGGCCTAGGGGTATTTGAAACCCTTAAAGAAATAAGCAAGAGAACCATCCGCTACGTGGCAAAAAAGCATCTTTTGACAAGTTACTAAGGAAATATTCTTGGGTCAGTTGTGAAAAAATACAAGGAGAATATCTATGGATCAGACAAAAAAGACCACTGATCCCGAAAGTTTCACCAGAAACGTAGAAAGTACTATTGACGAACTGTTTAAGGCATCACGACAGATAGAAATAGATCCATTAACTGGTGAAGTAAAAGACTTATCGCAAGAAGAAACAGGTCAGGGGCCATCCTTTCAGGTTGAAGGCCAGGAAGAAAAACGCCCGGAAGAAATCAGGCTTCCAGATTTCAAAGAGCTGGAGGCTCCCGCTGAACAGATGGAGATCGCCGCTGACGAAATTCTGGGATCAGGTTTTGATCTGGGGCTTGAGGACAAGGAGACCAAGGCTGTCAACCTGGAACAACAGATCAGCCAGCTCAATCAAATATTGTTGGCCCTTGAGTGGGAGCTTGATCAAACACAAGTAGTATCAGCCAAAAAACTGGTAGAGACAATCCGGGAAAATCCGGAGATAGGGGCAGATAAAAACCTTCACGAACTGCTCTGTCTCATGTCAATGACACTTGAAGGGATAGCAGACCATCCTGAGAAAATGCCCACTTCCGGACCCGTTGCCCTGCAGAGAGGCCTTGATGTCTTAAAGACCGTAGCTTGGAGCGGGGAGCAGAGCACAAAGGCTGAAGAGGAACTCTTCAAATCCGCCAAGAAAGAGCTTGAATCAGCTATAGGTATGGAGGTACCTGAAGTTGCCCGCGAAGATGCCGGAGAGACTGCCCTGAAAGAAAAATTCCCCGGCCGACAGGAACAGCCGGCAGATTCAGTTTTAGAGGCGGGAACGCGAGAAAAGGTGGCTCCCATTGAGCCCGAGTACCAGGCATTGGCGAATACGGTCAAATCCCACATCAAAATCCTTGATGACTGTATAGGTCACATCTTGCCGGTTGAAAGACTCCTTGCCCGGACTCCGGGGATGGAAAAGTTACATCATTTTCAGGAAAATATTAAGGGCAGGCTTGAAGAACAAAAGAGAATACTGGAAAAGGCCTTAACCGGCGATTACGAGCCATCCGTTGGTGTGCCCGATTATGCTGCTAAACGTACCCGAGACATTCCGATGGAAACTGATAAAAAAGAAGAAATAACCTCAGGGGATATTTCCTGCCCATGGAATGAACTTGTAGTTGCCCAATGGGACCAAAAGCAAGTGGCATTTGCCCCTGAAGATGTAGCATTTGCTGGAACTGCGCCCTGGTGGGCCAGGAACGGGCTTAATAAGCTAAATACTTTTAAATTAAAGAAGCTCAAGACCTGGCCATGGACAAAGCTTAAGTCATTGATGCAGGGGGAACTGTCGAATAAGGAAGAATCGCAGCTTATCAAACTCGAATTTCCGGTACTGCAGAAATCGAATTCATCTTCCGGCCACTCTCAGCCCTCAGGCAATCCGACTGTATTAGTCCTGTCCCGTGCGGATAAGGGGCTGGTCCTCATGCTGGATACCTCTTTAGAGAACATTTCCATAACTCATGAGTATTCCTGGGAACCATCCGCAGAGAGAAATGGACCATGGGTTGGTAATCTGGAGATAGAAAATAAACAAATATCCGTGGCAACGCTGGAAAGCCTCTCAAATACACTGACAAATGAATAAACTCCATTCAACTTCGGACAATACAATTAAAGACAGGCTGGCAGAAGCCGATTTGTATCATAGTCAGGGCCTAAACGAAGAGGCTCTTCTTATTTGCCTGGAGCTTCAGAAACTGACAGGTGATCAATCTCATCCCCTCCATACCGAGGTAGAATCTCTGCTGAAAAAAATTCAGATTGATGGCAGCGGGGGAAAAGCCCGGTCAGGAGGAGCGGACTCAGCCTCCGGCCCTGAAGATATTGAAGAAGATCAAGACAAAAAATTCAACAGCTGCATCGGTTTGATGGAGGCAGACTTTTATTCAGAGGCCATAGAGGAACTCAAGGCCTTAAATGAAACAGGATACAGGCCTGGGATAATTCAGGCAAAGATTGGGGAATCATATCTACGGCTGGATATGCCCTTCGATGCACTTGAACATTTACAGGAGGCGCTTGGTGATCCGCAACTGTCCAGGGATGAACGATTGGATATACTATATAAGCTGGCACTTACCCACGAACGAACCGGCGCGATTCCCAAGGCCGTTGATTCACTGGAACAAATCATCCGTCTTGATCCAGCATTCAGAAATGCAAAGCAGAGACTTGAAGAACTTTCCCGGTCAGCCCAGAAGTATGGCCGATTCTACTATCTCATCCGTAATCAGTTGCTGTCTGAAGAACAGCTTAACAGGAGCAGAGAACTGGCTAAACAGGGAAGAAAATCCATAGAAAGTATCCTGCTAAACCAGTTTGGCATAGACAAGACAGAACTCGGCCGCTCCCTCAGCGAATACTATCGATGCCCCTTTGTGGAATTTGACGAACTGGAAGTGGGGGCCACACCATCTTGCGTACAAGGGATCAAAGAGCACTTTTTTAGAAGCAATTCCTGTGCCCCGATTCGTGAAAAGTCAGGGACCATTATAGTTGCGCTGGATAATCCCCATGACTTGGCAAAGATAGACAATATAAGAAGCGTTCTTAAGGCCAAAGATTTTCAATTCGCGGTTTCCCTGCAGGAAGATATCGACAGATTCATAGATTATTTCTATGGAAAATATTCTGCAGAAGGAGCTGATGATCACGTATTTGAGCAACTTGAACTGGTTGATGAGGGCGCGGAATCAGAAGAAGAAGAGGAGGATGAAGAAGGTTTAGCATCAGAATCTGACAGCGTAGTAGTACAGATAGCCAATAAAACCATAGAGGACGCCTACCAGCGCCGGGCCTCTGACATTCACATTGAATCCTTGGCAGGCAAACGGGGGGCCCTGGTTCGCTTCAGGATTGATGGCGATTGCATGCGTTATCAAACCATTCCGTATAACTATAAGCGTGCAATGATATCCAGGATCAAGATCATGTCTAACCTTGACATTGCCGAGAAGCGCTTGCCTCAAGACGGAAAGATAAAGTTCAAGACTCGCTCTGGCAAGACCTTGGAATTGCGTGTAGCCACACTTCCAACAATTGAAGGCAACGAAGATATCGTACTCAGGTTACTGGCTTCTTCCGAGGCCATGCCGATTGACCACATAGATATCCTTGATTACAACCTGAAACAGCTAAAACAGCTTTTACAGTTGCCCTATGGGCTCATATTTCTGGTTGGTCCTACCGGGTCGGGAAAGACAACTACCCTGCATGCCGCACTAGGTCATATAAACCGGCCTGATAAAAAAATCTGGACGGCAGAAGATCCTGTAGAAATCGTGCAGGACGGATTGCGTCAGGTACAGGTGAAACCACATATAGGCCTGACTTTTGCCCGGGTTCTCAGGGCCTTTTTAAGGGCGGACCCGGATGTGATAATGATTGGCGAAACCAGAGACGAAGAAACTGCCAGGACAATAATAGAGGCGTCCCTGACCGGACATCTGGTTTTTTCGACACTCCATACCAATTCCGCCCCGGAAACAGTTACAAGGCTTTTGGGTATGGGAATGGACCCGTACAATTTTGCCGACGCCCTGTTGGGGGTTCTTGCACAAAGGCTGGTAAAAAGGCTTTGTCCCAAGTGTCGCCAGGCTTACGAGCCTGACGACAGCGAGAAGGAAAACATATTACACGAGTATGGTTTTCATCCAACCCGACCCTAGAACCATCAGACCTGAATGACATAAAGCTATACCGGCCAAAGGGTTGCCAACATTGCAACAGGACCGGATTCAGGGGCAGGCTCGCGATTCACGAACTGCTCGTGTCGGATGACAACCTTAAGAAGCTTATACAGAAGAAATGCCCCTTGGAAGAAATACGGGAGCATGCCATGAGGCAGGGAATGTTTACCCTGAAGCAGGACGGTATACAGAAGGTCTTAAAAGGAGATACAGAACTAAAACAGGTTAAGGCGGCCTGCATAAGATAGAGGTTCAGAGGTTCAGAGGTTCAGGGTTCAGAGGTTCAAGAGATGAACGTCCAACATCGAACATCGAACGCCCAACGTCGAATGAAAAACAAACACCAAATGAGAAACAAAGGTTCAGGAATATTTGGTTGCTGTTTTTCCGACCTCCGGCTTCCGGCTTCTGACCTCTGTTCCTTCATCTTTTCCCATTCAATATTCGATGTTGGATGTTCGATGTTCGATGTTCATTTTTTTAGCAGTTCATTTCTTCCCCGGCCCTAAACCGCATCGAGCCAGAGGACTGTATAAAGGTCCGCTGGGAGTCAACCGGCTTTTATATACAATTACTTCTTTTACTGCAAAAGGTTCAATTACAATCTTATCCTTTACAAATACTTCAAGAAGCCGTGGAAGCCCGCGGGGGGAACGAATTCGGCCTACAGTCAGGTGAGGCTTAAAGACACGGCCTTCCCGTGGGAACTCCTTTTTCTCCAAGGCTGCTTCAATACTGCCTTGCAATTTGCACAGAATATCTGCTTCACCTCCGATTCCGATCCACAGTACCCGGGGTCGTCTCAGGTTTGGGAAGACGCCCGTGTCATTTAAAAACAAAGAAAAACTCCTGTAAAGACAACAGACCTCTCTGCAGACAGCTATCACGCTCTCTATGGTTGATTCCTGAATTTCACCCAGAAATTTCAGTGTCAGGTGCATATTGGACGGATAGATCCACTTCACATCTGCCTTGGCAGACTTCCATCGGCCCTGATGTTCTTCAAGTATCTTACGCTGCCTGCCCGGCAGATCTATAGCCAGGAAAGTACGTACCATAACTCAAATACCGTCTCAGCCAGTCAAGAGCAGTTTCCGCTGCCAGTACCTGTATCATGTGTCTTGTCCCGGCAAATTGGAATCGTTCCACTACTGTTCGTTCCGGGGTTGATAGGGCAATATAGACTGTGCCTACAGGCTTTTGAGAAGTACCACCGGATGGCCCCGCAATGCCGGTAACAGCAAGACTATAGCCAGTACCGGCCAATCGTTTCACACCGTCTGCCATTTCCTCGGCAGTCCGGTGACTGACTGCACCATAACAGGATAAAGTCTCGCGGGAGACCCCAAGGAGATCTTCCTTTGACTTGTCGCTATATGTAATTACTGCCCTTTCAAACCAACCGGAGCTGCCGGGAATGCTGGTCACACGTTGGCTCAGAAGGCCGCCGGTACAGGACTCTGCAAGGACGAGAACGCCATGATTTTCAGACAGAAGTCTGCCTACTACCTCTTCAAGAGTTTCCTCATTAACGGCAACTATATTTTTGTCCAGATGCTTTTTGATTGTATCGCATGCCATTTCAAAAATTTTGTTAACTTCTTCCGGATTTACGCCCTTTACAGTGGCGGTCACGTTGACTTCGGGGAAGTTGGGATAATAACCGATACTCAAGCCATCCCGGCTGGATTCCAGCTTTTCAAGAAGCGTGTTTATTTCTGTCTCTGTCAGGCCAAATACCTTGAAGGTCTGCTGTCTTACATATAATTTTCCGGCAATAAGCTCGTTAAGCCTGGGAATAACCCGCTGGACCATGTGATCTTCCAACTCCCCTGGCACTCCCGGCAGAAAAAAAAGAGGAATGTCCTTGTGGATCAAGAGATATCCTGCAGCGCAACCTTCGGGATTCAGGACTTCGGCACCTTCAGGTAACCAAGCCAACTTTTCACTCAAAGAAACAGGATTAACAAATCGCCGTTCCGCCCTCCTGATCTTCTCGAGAATTACCTCATTCGGTACCAAAGGACGCCCTAAGGCCTTGGCCGCTACCTCATTAGTTATATCGTCACTGGTTGGTCCAAGCCCGCCGGTGATTATAACGTATTCTGATCTCTTTATTGCTGTCAGCAGACATTCCTCGATATCATCGGGATCGTCACCAATGGATGTTATCCTGGTTATCTGGCAACCGGCAGAAAAAAGCTTATTGGCTGCAAAGCTGCCAGTGGTATTGAGCACTTTGCCGGATACAAGCTCATCTCCTATAGCTATAATTTCACCATGCATGACTAATTACCTTGAAAGTCCATGAAATTCCAATTCAAATCTCATATATTCAGATCAGAGGTACAATATAATGCCACAGTCTCCAGGACAAGTTTGCCATAACACCGGCTGCAACATCATCAAGTACAATACCCCATCCCCCGGGAAGAGATCTGTCAATATATCTTATTGGAAAGGGTTTCCAGATGTCAAAAAAACGAAAAAACAAAAAGGCAATTATAATCAAAGAAGGTTCAATGGGCGCACCCGCAAGCGCTACTGCCATGCCGGCCACTTCATCTATCACTATTTGAGATGGATCAGTATTTCCCAGTAAAAGCTCTGTCCTGCCTGCTATCCACACAGATATCAGCACAACAAATACAAGAGAACATATTCCCAGAGAAATTGGAAGATGACTGAGAAGCCAGTGGAGAGGAATGCCAAGGAGACTCCCAAATGTACCCGGGGCAAAGGGGACCAATCCCAAAAATAGTCCGCTTGCCAGAAAGAAGACTATTTTGTCTCTGAAATTCAAAGTATTAGAGCCAAAATTAAGATTGAGTGCCTGAATTCCGAAGTCTAACTTTTCCCTTAGCTATACTATGGCCGATTCCTTTTCCAATGGCCGGATCTCTGTCCGCATTTCTTTTTAAGTAACCATATAACTCCTGATTAATGCCTTCCAAACCTTTGAATAATTGTATCTCTGCGCCAGTTCCAGTCATCTTTAAAAGGATAGTCAATCGTGAAGTGCCCGCCCCTGCTCTCCTTCCGCTGGCTGGCTGCTATAATGATGAGTTCAGCAACCTGTGCGAGGTTCCTCAGTTCTATAAAATCCCGGGTGAGGATATATTCCCAGTAGTGCTGCTGGATCTCTTCAAGAATAGGTAAAAGGCGCTGTCCGGCCAGTTTAAGTCTTTTTGTGCTGCGGACAATACCGACATAGTTCCACATCAGACGCCGGATTACATCCCAATTGTGAGAAATGAGAACCGCCTCTTTTAAATCCACAGCTCCCCTGGTTTCCCATGGAGATACCTGGGGAAATAATTTTGCCTTCAAGCCAGGGAAGATTTCACTGATCTTCAAAAAAGCCTGGTGGGCCATGACAAGGGCTTCAAGAAGGGAATTCGACGCAAGCCGGTTGGCGCCATGCAGACCAGTACATGCAGTTTCTCCCAAAGCGAAAAGGCCTTCAAGGTCTGTCTCTCCGTATTTGTCAGTAACCACCCCTCCGCACATATAATGGGCTGCCGGTACAACTGGTATAGGCTCCTTTGTGATATCTATCCCAAAGTCCAGACATGTCTCATAAATATTTGGGAAACGCCCCTGTATGAAATCAGCAGAGCGGTGACTTATATCCAGATATACACATTCCTTTCCGCTGCTCTTTAATTCAGTATCTATGGCCCTTGCGACTATATCTCTTCCGGAAAGATCCTTCTGTCTGGGGTCATATTTCTCCATGAAAGGCCTGTATTCAGGGTCCAGGAGTATGGCACCCTCTCCCCTGAGTGCTTCTGATATGAGAAAATTTTTGGCCTTAGGATGATAGAGACACGTGGGATGAAACTGAACGAATTCCAGATTGGCGATCCTGACTCCGGCACGGTACGCTACAGCTATACCGTCACCCGTAGCCACATCAGGATTACTGGTATAAAGATAAACCTTACCGGACCCGCCCGTGGCGAGTACTGTTATCGGGGCCAGGAAAGTATGAACCGTACCTGTTGCCACTTCAAGCAGATAGGCCCCCAGGCATCGCTCTTCCTCTACCTTGCCTGGCAGGCGTGCCCTGACTTTACTTTCGGTGATGAGGTCAATCGCAATATAGTCTTCAAAAACCTCAACAGAAGGCAACCTGCCGACATTATCCATCAAGACATTCTGCACCGATCTACCGGTAAAATCTCCAACGTGAACTATCCTGCGGCGAGAGTGTTCTCCCTCTCTTCCAAGATCCAGCAGGTCAGGATTGTACGGATCCCTGTTGAATTTCAACCCAAGGCCTTCTAACTCCCTTACACGGTCCGGGCCCTGGCTGACTATCATTTCGACTATATCTTCGTGACACAGACCGTCCCCCGCGCGCAGGGTGTCCTGTTGGTGCAGGTCAAAGCTGTCATCATGGCCAAAGACACAGGCTATGCCGCCCTGGGCCAAATTGGTAGCCGTATCAGATGCGGACTTTTTGGTAACTACTGTTACCTGTCCCAGCGGGGCGAGTTTTATTGCAAGACTCAGCCCGGCTATCCCGCTCCCTATAACCAGAAAATCAGTCTTGAACTGCATGGTGACAGATCCTTTTCGAAAATCAATCAATCCTCTGCCTGATAAAAAGCAGCGTATGCCCTGTACGTCATAAACAGGTCGGACTTATGCGCTATCTCAAATGGCGAGTGCATATTGAGCACGGGAGGTCCTGCGTCGATTATGTCCAGGCCGCGCTGGGCGAGATATTTGGCCACAGTACCCCCTCCGCCTTCGTCCACCTTCCCCAACTCCCCGGCCTGCCAGACGACTTTGGCATTGTTCCAGACGCACCTCAACCAGTTAACATATTCGGCATGGGCATCATTTGCTGAATATTTTCCTCTTGAGCCGGTATATTTCGTAAGGCAGACTCCATGTCCGACAAGTGCGTCATTGCGTTCCTCATGGACTTCTTTGTAATTGGGATCTATTCCCGCGGTAACATCCGCTGAAATCGCCTTGGACACAATAAGTATTCGTACAAGGCTATCCGCTTCGATCCGAAGACCTCCATTCCGCATGAGATCATATAGCACTACCTCAAAAAAGCTGGATTTGGCCCCTGTATTTCCGTCACTTCCTATTTCTTCCTTATCAAGGAAAAGGGCAACTGAAGTAACTTGGGGTTCCTCAAGTTCAAGGATGGAATGAAGAGAGGCATATGCACAGGACCTGTCATCCTGCCCGTAACCGCCGACAAAAGCGCCGTCCAGACCCACATCCTTCGAGACACCTGCAGGGACAATTTCCAGTTCCGCACTTATCAGATCCTCTTCCACCAGGCCGTACCTTTCGTTCAGAATCCTCAAGATACGTAATTTCACGCCTTCCTTCAGGTCTTCAGGGCCCAAAAGAGGAAAACCTCCGATTAACACATTGAGCTTCTCTGCAGGTATGGCCTCTGACATCTTTTTCTTATCCTGCACTTTGTGGGCAAGATGCGGCAAAAGATCGTTTATTGAAAGCACAGGATCATGAGGATCCTCACCAAATTCAACAGGAATTGCGCTCCCGTCTCTTTTCAGTGCCAGGCCATGGATGGCGAGAGGGCGAGCCACCCAGTGAAACTTCTTGATCCCACCGTAATAATGTGTCTTCAAAAAGGCCATCTCCAGATCTTCATATACGGGATTCTGCTTCAGGTCCAAACGGGGGGCGTCTATGTGCGAAGCGATGATCCTGATTCCATCAGAAATAGGCGCCTTACCTGTTACGGCCAAGGCAGCCGTCTTTCCCCTGAAGGTCCACAAGATCCGGCTGGAACCCGGCCCGGCCTGTTCAAACGGCACAAAACCTCTCTTCTGTGCCATGCTTACAATGATGTCGACAGACTCTCGTTCGGTCTTTGCCTTACTGATAAAGTCCTTGTACTTGTCCGAATACGAAAGGACCCTTTGTCGGTCTTTGGCCGTGATTTGTGTCCAAACAGGTCTTCTGCTTCGGCATAGATCTTTTTCAAGACGCTTCCACTCGGTTTTAGAAAGACGCTTTTCGCTCATTTCTCCTCTTCTTTCCAGGCTTAAAGAGTACAACCTTGTCTTTTTTTGAGCAGGCCGGTTTTTTTTCTATGGATTTCACTGTTGCCAGAAGCGGCCTCACCCTATCACATTTCACATCACTCTTTTCGCAGATATCAGAAATCCCTTCAATCTGGCTGTCTGCTGCCGACATAATAGACACAAACACCCTTTTAACTCCGTATCTTTTGACAAGGCCGGGTATGGCTTCCCTGTCTCCCAAGACCTTGATCCCATGGATTACCTGGTTCTTTTTCGCAGGATCGTCATCAATAAAACCCACCGGCAGATAATCGTGATTTGAATTATGCCTGAGTTCCCTCAAAAACAGATCTCCCCCATCGCCCGCTCCCACTATTAGGATGGGTATCGAATTGCTGCGCTCGGCCTGCAGACTGAAATATTCCTTAAAGAGTCTCATGAGCAGACGGACTCCGCCTATCATTATCAGAGTCAACAGGGCATCGTTCACGAAAAGAACTCTGGAATAGCCATCGAAGCGGTAGATATATAGAAGCAATCCGACAATAATTAGAGAACTGACTATAACTGCCTTAAAGATCTGCCACATGTCTCCAATACTCACATATCGCCATTGACCCCTATACAGCCCAAAGATCCAAAAGCAGCACAGCTTGACGGGGATAAGCAAGGGAAGAGATTTCTCTATGAGCTGTTGATTCCACAAATTAATAACACCGTCGTATCGAAGAAGATAAGAAGTAAGATAGGCGATGGTTATAAGCACAGTATCCACAACTGCCTGGAGAATTTGCTTTTTGTTAAGCACTCGGGATAAAAGTAAGGATTGTCGAGATGTGGTATCTGGACTCCCTGCCTTGCCATCATAAACAGTGCCGTTCAAGTGTGTAAGAAATGTTCCGAAAAACAGGGAAATCACTGCCAGCACACTCAGCATAACCAGAAGTCCCTGTGCACTCTGGTATGACAGGTATAAGGCCATGGCCGATATGCCTCCAGCCCATGCCATGAGTGTTAACACGGTCCTTTTTTCTGAATATCCCAGCAGAACCATGCGATGAGAGGTATGATCGCGTCCTCCCTCAGAAATAGGCCGTCCGGTCTGGGCCCTGGTAAAGGACACGAGAGCGGTGTCAAAGAGTGGTATGATCAGGACAGCCACAGGGACCACCAGCACCAGTACCAGGCTGGTGACTCCGGTATAACCTCCACCCGCTGGATGAGGCAACCCTGACATCCAGGTACCTGTTACGGTCAGGCCGGCCAGGATAAATCCCAGGAAGAGGCTTCCGCAATCTCCCATGAATATTTTGGCGGGATTAAAGTTATAAATCCAGAATCCAGCAGTAGCCCCTGCGAGGAGCATGGCCGGCGGACCTAATAGAGCCGGCCCTCCGAGTTGACTGTAGGCCCAAAGTGAGCAGGCGGCTATAAACGAAATGCCGGCCGCCAGGCCATCCATGTTGTCCAAAATATTGACCGCATTAGTGACAGCTACGAACCAAAAAAGCGTTACAATTATGGATACGGCGGGATGGCCCAATCCTTGTATTCTCATCCCGCCGGCCACAATCAGGGCAGAGATGATCAGTTGGCCCATAAATTTGCTTTGAGGCGATAACTCGTAGAGATCATCAATCAGCCCCAGTAAGAATATGGCACTTGCTCCCAGAGTCAGGGCAAGCATAGGAGATGGCATCTTCCCCAGAAACAGACCGGGAAGCATAAATGACAAGAATAACGCAATACCCCCCAGAAGGGCCGTCGGATGCCTATGCCACCGGTCTTCCCTGGGCTGAGCCATAAAGCCGATGCGCCTCGAGATCCAGATCACGCACGGAGTCAGGAAAGCACTTAACCCAAAGGAGTAAAGAAAAAAAAGCCCTGCATTGAGGAGGGTGACTGACATATGATATAATTAAAATATTGGGGCACCCTTCATCAGTTTACACTTTTTTCGAAAAGTGTGTATTGTCGAATTGAATGCCGGTGTCGAAACAGGAAATTAGAAATTAGATAGCGCATTCACATCTTTGTATTTTTCCCAATTCCCAATTCCCAATTTTACTACTGCCAAAATATTCTATGGTCCTTTCAAGAATCGTATCAAGAGGCATTTGTGGAACAAAACCTATTAGGTTGTCGAGTTTTTCAGATGAAGGAACCCTGCGCATCATGTCCTCGAAGTTTTTGCCATAGACCTGTTCGTAAGGAATATAAATTATTTCGGAATTGCTCCCGGCAAGGGACTTTATACGCTCGGCAAGCTCTGATATAGAGATTTCCTCCGTACCTCCTATATTTACTACTTCACCGATTGCCTTTTCACACTCCATGAGTCGGCATATGGCCTCTACTACATCTCCAACATAAGTGAACGTGCGGGTCTGCCGGCCGTCACCAAAAACTGTCATAGGCTCATTCCTCAGTGCCTGCTGAATAAACCTGGGTACCACCATTCCATAGAGGCCTGTCTGCCTTGGGCCTATTGTATTGAAGCAACGAAACATAGCCACCCTGAGCTTTTTGATACGATGATATGCAAGTGCGGTAAACTCATCAATAAGCTTGGAAGCCGCATAGCTCCAGCGCATGGTGGTGGGAGGACCATAAATCAAGTTATCATCCTCTTTAAGAGGGGCATGCATATGTTTTCCGTAGACTTCTGACGTTGACGCTATGAGTATTTTTTTCTTGTATTTATTGGCCAGATTAAGTGCGATTTCAGTCCCGCGAATGTTGGTTTCGATAGAGGAAAGCGGATTCTCTACAACATATTTAACGCCTACAGCAGCAGCAAGATGAACTATTACATCACACTTTCTGATAAGACTATCCATCCTGTCCTTATTCAGGATAGTGTCGTTTACATATTGAAACCTCGAATTACCCTGCAGATGGGCTATATTTTCAAAAAAACCGGTGGAAAGATCATCTATGACTGAGACATACTCTCCTTCAGAAATAAGGTGATCACATAGATGGGACCCGATAAAACCCGCTCCGCCGGTAACCAAAATATTCATGCACGCATCTCCCCAGATATTTGCTTTACCTTTTTATCCATAACCTTTGGAAAAATCAAGGAATAATAAAAAAGATTTGTAAATATCCGGTGAACCCGTCCGTGCTCCACCGGCAACCGGTCACACAGGGTGCTCCTTCTTCCAACATGCTCTCGCCCCTTGTTTTCTTAAGGCCTTCGCAGCATGGGAGACCCTCCCCCGTTCTCCTCCGCTGCGCTCCGGAGCCGGGGGTTTCCCATGCTGCGAAGACCAAGAAAACTACAGGGCTGACGCAAATCGTTTTCAGAAGGAGCACCCTGTGTGACCGGTTGCCGCAGGAGCGGTTTGCCTTTTGCGGGGTTTTGGGTAGCGGGCCGGATTGCACTGCCTTTTCGGTCTGCAATGGGTGAGCTTTGAAACCCGGAAAAAGGTAACCGCTTCAAGGCGGGATATAACGGGTTCATAAGAATATTTACGAAATTTCCTAATCGGAACAGAATACCCCCTCCCAGGATTTCAGAACCATATCATCAAGTTCTCGCCATATCCGCAGATCCGAAGGCCCAACCTCTTCTGAGGCAGTTTTTGATTCACTGTGATACAATCGTAGATGTTTTATCTTGTCACAGGCCCTGTATCGTAATTTTTCTGCATATTTTGCCTTGTCCCTGCCCTCGTATATTTTGGCGAGACGTTCATAGCCGGGCCAGTATGTATCGTGTCTCTTTAAAAAAGAGAGCCACATAGCAACAGCTTCTGAAAAATTTTCAAAACGTTCGTAGGCTAAGGCGAGCAGTAAAGGACACGCCTCTCCTTCCATCTCGCAAAATGGAGAACTAAGGATATCTTCAGGTGGCAGCAATTCCTCACTTTGCATCAATCCCTTCAGGCAGGCCCCGGGAGCCGGCATCATTCTCCCATTCTTTACGAGAATTGGAACCGGTTTTTCATTATTTCCATTTCCCTCTCCATTATTATGTAAAAAGGATGGATTCCCTGTAATCATCTTTAACCCCAGCGCCTCTGCATCGGCCTTCCGTGCCAATCCATAGGCTGCAAAATTGGTCCATCTGCCTCTATGTGCTTCCAGATGATTTGGTGCCTGTTGAATTATTTCCCCGTAAATATCGAGTGCCTCTTCATATCTTCCTGCCAGGCCAAAGGCACGGCCTTCATATAACAGCCTTTTTTCTTTCATCCACTTCCAATTATCTCCTGTATTAATTGATGAAAGCAGCTTACTTGCCCTGTCAGTCTCACCCATGTCAAGCAACAGACAGGCCTGTCTAAGTTTAAGCCTTGCTGATGAGGGATAAACAGATAGTGCCCTCTCAAGCAAAGCAACAGCCTCTTCCCGCATATTCTTCTCAAGGTAATTATTGATCAACATGTCAACAGACCACAGGGACCGGCCTTTAAGCCAACAACGCCTTAATACCCTCTCTGCCAAGTCCTGTTGACCAATATCCAAAAGCAGCTTCACGCCGGCCTGCATGAGATCTCTCCTCTCCTCAACCTGGTCAGCCAGAGCAAACAGGGCGTTGCCTAACAAATGAGATTTCATCCGAGCACCCGTAGTACAACCAATCGATGTGACAAGAGAAACATATAAGGCTGATATATCATTATCCTTGAGGAAAACGCCTTCACTGCTTAAAAGCTTTTCAACACTTTCTCTGTCCCCGTTCATCAGGTAGATCCGTAACAGGAATTCTCTTCCCTTGATATCATCTCCATTATAAATATCCCCGGCAATCAGGGAGTTTGCTCGGTCAAAACTTTCTGTCTCTAAAAGCAACTTACCCAAATGCGTAGCAATGTCCGGATCGGGCTCATGCAGTAAGAGTTTTTCATAAATGGAAATGGCTGGTGCAAGAAACTGGAGGCGTTCATATGTGCGGGCCGTAAACAGCAACCCCATTTTATCGTCAGGTTTTTCTCTCAGGAAGACCCTGAATGCCTCAAGGGCCTTGAGATAATTACGTGAGGCAAAATACAGGCGTCCCAAAGTTGCCAGGATTTGCTTATCAAGCATAGTTGGATGATCATGTTTCAAATTTTCAAGGACGTTGATCGCTGACCGGACCTCTCCGTTCATCAGATATAAGGATACAAGCTCGTTAACACCCCATGTAAGATTATCCGTGTAATCTTTCCCGGTATTATCTTTGCAGAGTGCTACAAATCTCTCAAGTGTCCTAATAGCCTTATCTCGATCTCCTGCAGCTAAAAGGGCCTTTGCATAGTTGGTTAAAAAGCCGGGATCATCTTTATATTGAGGCAGCAATTTCTGGAAGTGAGATAAGGAACTCTTTGCTCTTTTTAAACGCAGAAGCCTGCAGGCCAGATCAAGCTCAAGGCCTTTACGGTCAGGTTCAATGCTCAAGGCCTTTTGCAGATATGTTATTGACTCATTAAACCTCTCTTGGGATTCCAGACAACGGGCAATGCCTTCTAAAACCTCTGCCAGGGACAGCTCTTCAGTGGTATTCAGTAATCCATTCCCTGCAATGCCGTGGTTTTTTCCCTGGAGATCAAGCTCTGTCACCAGACTTTTATAAATGGTTATGGCTTTATCACACTGACCTGAACGGCTCAGAAGTTCTGCAAGAATGAACAATGCCTGGATGTCATGAGGTCTGGCCTCTACGACATGTTCAAGCTCCAGTATGGCTTGATTTTCTTTATCAGACCGCATTAAGACCAAAGCCAATTCAAATCTGGCCTCTATCAGACCTTGGCGATCTTTTATCAATTTCCTGTAAAGAGCTATAGCACCATCCAATTCATTTTTTTTCACCATTTCCCTGGCTTCGTTCCAAACCAACTGCCATGAAGGAGAAACCGCTTCATGAGATACCTGAATCTTGGCCTGTGGCAGGTTATTTTCAGGAATTCCTGCCAAATCCTGCCCGTTGACAGACGTTGCCAAAATGAGGAGACATGAAAAAATGCCTGCAAGCAGGTCCTTCATGCCGGGTCTATTATGATAGCCGTGTTGATAATCGCCCACTTCCCATCTGCCAGAGAGTGTGAATGGTCACTCTGTAATCGAATAAGGATTGCGCCAACTAAAACTGATATTATAATAATAAATTTCTAAAAGGCACTTGCAAAATGCCATATCTTGTTCTAATGCAAGGCAGCCGTCGGGTCATCTCTGGAATAGGCCGTCCGGATATTCCAAAAGGGCAAGAGGTTGAATTCTGACAAAAGCTAAACTCTGACGGCTAACAGCTGATCGCTCAATTTAGGTTGAATTGAAATGTGAAGCAATATCTGGTGATTAGTGTTATGTTGTTTTTTTACTGGAGAATATACAATGGCGAGAATAACAGTAGAAGATTGCCTGGAAAATGTACCTAGCCGTTTTGCATTGGTTCATCTTGCGATCGAGAGGGTGAAGCGATTGCGCAAGGGGGCCCGGCCCCTGGTCAAATGCAAAAACAGGGAAATAGTTCTGGCATTGAGGGAAATTGCTCAAGGTAAAGTAAAATTTGAAAACCTGGAGGAATTGGCCCGGGAGGCAGAGGAACAACGAATTTTCCAGGCCTTGCAGACAGATATCAACCAGACAAATTGATCGTTCAATCCCTGACAGGCAGAGGGTAAATATTTACAACGAAGGTTCAAAGTCCTTTAAGGCGCTGCACTTGCTATGAAAAGAGACTACTACGAGATTTTGGGGGTCTCCAGGGACTGCTCATCTGAAGAACTGAAAAAGGCCTACCGGAAGCTGGCTCTAAAATACCATCCTGATAAAAATCAGGGTGATAAAAAGGCAGAGGAACGTTTCAAAGAGGCGGCGGAGGCCTACGAAGTGCTCAGAGACCCCCAAAAAAGGCAAACTTATGACCTTTACGGCCACGAAGGAATAGCCGGGACAGGCTTCAGGGGTTTTTCAGGGCACCAAGACATATTCAGCACCTTTGGCGACCTGTTTGAAGATCTGTTTGGTTTCTCTGCTGCTCACCGGAGACAAGATGCATATATGGGGCCGGAGGCAGGAGCAGATCTTAGATACGACCTTGATATTTCCTTTGAAGATGCTGCCAGGGGTGCGGAGACTGAAATCGAGATCGTTCGTCTTGAGTCCTGTTCCATCTGCCATGGAACGGGCATGGCCCCAGGAAGCCATCCTGCTACCTGTCCCACTTGCCATGGAAGGGGTCAAATAATAAGGTCGGAAGGCTTCTTCAGGATCTCCTCTACCTGTCCTCACTGTTCCGGAAGCGGAACAATTATCACAAATCCTTGCAAGACCTGCCAAGGCAAAGGCAGGGTCCGGGAGAGGCACAAGGTGAAGGTGCGTATTCCCGCAGGTGTAGATACAGGCTCAAGACTGCGCCTCAGGAGGGAGGGTGAAGCCGGTCTCAGGAATGGGCCAAGGGGGGATCTCTACGTAGTAATACACGTAAAACCCCACGACCTTTTCGAACGTCGCGGCAATGACATATATCTCCGCCTCCCTATTTCTATTGTCCAGGCGGCCCTGGGAGACGAAATTGAAGTATCCACCCTGGATGGACCCCGCAACTTAAAAATTCCAGCAGGGACCCAGACAGGAGAACACTTCAGGCTGAAAGGACTTGGCGTTCCTGATCTTAGAGGATTTGGGGCCGGGGATCAGGTAGTGGAAGTTGCTGTTGTAACACCAACCAGCTTAACGGAACGTCAATGTGCCCTGCTTCGGGAATTCGCAGATATCGAAAAAGAAAAAAAAGGAGGAGGCTTCTTTCGTAAACTGTTTAGGCGATCCGAAGTACATGGACACCCCGGTCAGGAGAAGACGTCTTGATAAAGGATTCTCTTTCTCACCTGAACAGGAAGGGTCAAGCCCATATGGTGGACGTAAGTCCAAAACCTTTGACCCAAAGGGAAGCGGTTGCTTCGGGACGGATAATAATAGGACCTGATGCCCTTAATCTTCTTATTGAGAGTAAGATTTCTAAAGGCGATGTTCTGGCCGTGGCCAGGATAGCAGGAATCATGGCTGCCAAAAAGGTGCAGACCCTGATTCCCCTTTGTCATCCTCTGAATTTGCAACAAGTAGAGATCGACTTTACTCCCGATTCAGAGAAAAATGCCATAGAGATTTTGGCGCGGGCAAAGGCAAAAGGCGCTACCGGCGTAGAAATGGAAGCACTAACAGCGGTTTCGGTTGCTGCTCTGACCATTTACGATATGTGCAAGTCTGCGGAGAAGAATATAACTATTGAAAAAGTGCGATTGGAATATAAGACCGGCGGAAAGAGCGGGACCTGGAAGAGAAAATTCTAAGGAGAATAATAGCAATGGAACAGGCCCAACTGGAATATTTTCGCAGCCTACTCCAGAAAAAACTCGATGATCTTTTGGGAGAAGCGGACAAGACACTGGAAGAGATGACCGACATGAATGACCGCTTTCCTGATCCAACAGATCGGGCATCCGTAGAGTCTAATCGTAGTTTTGAGCTGCGTATCAGAGACAGAGAGAGAAAACTCATAAAAAAGATCAATAACGCCCTGGACAGGATCGAAGAAGGGACTTATGGCATTTGTGAAGATTGTGGCAGAGAGATAAGGGCTGAGCGACTAAAGGCCAGACCTGTCACAACGCGTTGCATTGAGTGCAAGTCCAGGCAGGAAAGGGAGGAGAAGGCCAGAGGCCTATAATGCTGCAATTAAATATTGCTTTCCTTTGGCACATGCATCAGCCCCTGTATCTTGACCCGGCAAGGGATTGCTTTGCGATGCCCTGGGTCAGGCTCCATGCCGTCAAGTCATACTCTGACATGATAGCATGTCTGGACTCCAGGCCTGAGGCAAAAGTAACTTTTAATCTTGTTCCATCTCTTCTTCTGCAAATCCAGTATTACTTACAGGGCAAAACCGACGATTTCATGGAATTGAGCCGCCGTCCCGCCGCCGACCTCTCCCCTTCAGATCAGGAGTTCATCCTGACACATTTTTTCAGCTGTCAATGGCCTACTATGGTGGAACCCAACAAGAGATACCTGCAGCTGCTGGAGTTGCGCGGAAGGGACTTTGGTCCATCTTTTACCTCACAAGTGAGAAAAAAATTTTCGACTCAGGACTATTTAGACCTTCAGGTCTGGTTTAATCTCGCCTGGATAGGTTTTTCCTCAAGAAATCATCCTTTGATAAGTTCTCTTTTTCAGAAAGGACGGTTGTTCAGCGAAGAAGAAAAGATGGATCTCCTTGACTTCCATCTTGAACTCATGAAAGGGCTCATTCCCCGTTATAGTTCAAAATGGATCGAAGGACAGATAGAGATCAGTACCAGCCCATTCTATCATCCCATTCTTCCCCTGCTTATCGATACGGATCTCGGGAGAAGGCCCAGACCGGAGACCAGACTCCCTCTGCGATTTACATATCCGGAAGATGCCAGGGCACAACTGGATAAAGGCAGGCGCTATTGCAGAGAGATCTTAGGGAAAACCCCTGCAGGACTCTGGCCATCGGAAGGTTCCGTTGCCCCTGAGCTTATCCCTCTCATAGAAGAAGCCGGGTTTTCCTGGACGGCAACAGACGAAGCCATCCTGTACAATTCACTTGAAAAAACCGAACCTCATAGCCTGTTTCAGCCTTATAAAGTGGAAATAAGCGGCAGCCGCACAGACATGGTCTTTCGGCACCATAAGCTTTCAGATCTGATAGGTTTCGTTTACCAGAAAAACCCCGCTCAGTATGCAATAAATGATTTTGTCTCAAAGCTGAAAGAGATCTGCATCGGCCTTCAGAAAATGGATCGTTCCCCTTTTGTTGCCATAATTCTGGATGGAGAAAATCCCTGGGAGTATTATCGGGACGGTGGGGAATCCTTCTTGACAGGCCTATATGATGCAATTATCACGGAACCAATGCTTGAACTCGTGACCATTGGTCAATATCTGGAAAATAATCCACCGACGAGTACCCTGTCAGGGCTGTATACAGGCTCTTGGATAAACCATGATTTCGGCATCTGGATAGGCGGTGAGGAAGAAAACCGTGCATGGGAAACCCTTGGTCGTGCGAGAAATGCTATCGACGATGCCAAAAAACGGGGAAACATAACTGAAGAGGCCTTGAATATGGCCATGGAATCCGTTTTTGCCGCTGAAGGCAGTGACTGGTTCTGGTGGTATGGAGACAAATTTGAGACTGATTATGCCTATGGATTTGACCACCTCTTCCGGGCCCATCTCAAAAAGGTCTATAAGGGTCTTAATATGACAGTTCCTGATGAACTGCTGAGCCCGATAAGGACTCCAAGTCCGGTGATACCTGCTGTTGAACCAACTTGTTTTATACATCCCGTAATTGATGGGCATTTGAGCTATTATTGGGAATGGAGGGGTGCGGGATCACTGACCTTGGGAGGCCAGGGGGGAGCTATGCACTCCGGGGAGAGCTCTCTGGCAGAGATTGCCTATGGATTTGACCTTGAACGGCTCTACCTGAGGATAGATCCCAGAGATAAGGGCTTTGATGCATGGGATCCGGGTCTCGTCCTCAGGATAATCGTCTCATCCAAGGCTACAATAACTATCGAACTGATTCCCAGCCGATCTGCCAGTGCCCTTAATAAAAGATTCAGGCTTTTAAAAAATGGGAGGGCCTTCGATACCAACGAAACAGGTGTAAAGTGTGCCGTAAATGAGGTGGCGGAAGTGGCAATACCTTTTGCACTCCTGGGATCCAACCCCAAAGATAAATTAACTTTTTTTGTTGAAACAGAAAAAAATGAATTGGTACTGGATAGATGGCCTCGGGAGGGCTATATAGTGCTCCATGCACCTGATGAGGACTTTGAACGCAGGCTCTGGCTGATTTGAGGGATTCTAAATGCCCGAACTACGAAGAGATACAATCATAGGCCGATGGGTTATTATTGCCAAGGAAAGAGGGAAACGCCCTTACGACTTTGTCATAGAAAAAGACAGAACCAAGGGCGGGTTTTGTCCTTTATGTCCCGGGAATGAACACACCACTCCGCCGGAAGTCCTGTCCTATGGACGCCCGGGCCATTCACCCAATGGACCCGGCTGGACCCTCAGGGTAGTTCCGAACAAATTCCCGGCACTGGTTATAGAAGGAGATCTGGACAAACGGGGCGAAGGTATTTACGATAAGATGAACGGCATTGGTGCCCATGAAGTCATAATAGATACCCCCAGGCACGACGAGACCATGCCCATGATGTCTCATGAGCAGCTTATCCAGAGCTTTTGGGCCTATAGGGACCGCATAGTAGATTTGGCGAAGGATTCCCGTTTTCGCTATATAATAGTCTTCAAGAATTTCGGCCGGGCCGCAGGTGCTTCTCTGGAACATTCACATTCCCAGCTTATTGCTCTTCCTATCGTACCTCACAGGATACAGGAAGAAATCCAGAGCAGTTTGCACTATTACGAATATAAGGAACGCTGCATCTTTTGTGACATCATCCGTCAGGAAAAATCACAAGACATAAGAATAGCATGTGAAAATAATGATTTTATTACGATCTGCCCCTTTGCACCCCGTTCACCTTTTGAGATGTGGCTGATGCCTAAGAAACACCAATCTTCTTACGTTTCCATGGACGATAATCAATTTCGCTCCTTGACAGAACTCTTTCTGGAGACAATGCGGCGACTCGACAAGGCCCTTCCCGGCGTCCCTTACAACTATATGTTGCATACGGCTCCGCTACGCAGTCCTTTTCTGGAACACTATCACTGGCATATAGAAATAATGCCCAAGGTAACCACGGTAGCAGGGTTTGAGTGGGGTACCGGATTTTATATCAATCCTACCCCGCCTGAAGAATCCGCTCAGTTTCTCAGAGAAATCAATTTAGATTAATGAGGTAATGTTGCCCGAATAGACCGTTACTGGATAGTCAATAAGTAAACAGCCAAGAAGGTGATCTATGAATAAAGAAAAAATACTCGTAGTTGATGACGAAGAGAGTATTCATCTCCTTTACAAGGAAGAGCTGGAAGAGGAAGGCTACGAAGTACACTCTGCGATGAGCGGAGAAGAGGCCCTTAAGGCCTTTGATGCCCTGGAGCCGGATCTTGTCATACTGGACATCAATATGCCTGGTATGGACGGTATAGAGGTACTGCGTCAAATGAAGCAGAAAAAGCCCAGGGTGCCTGTCGTTCTGAGTTCAGCCTATCCTGAGTACAAGCAGGATCTGGCATCATGGGCCTCGGATGACTATATAGTCAAGTCCTTCAATTTAGATGATCTCAAGTCTTCTGTTCGCAGAAATTTAGCGAAATCAAGCGGAAAAGAGAGATTGAGTTGATGCTTTCAGGGAATTCTGAATAATTACTTTGCAGGCCCTTCCTGCCCCGGAGGATACATTGTCAGAAAAATCAGAATTACCTGAAAGCCAAACATATTTTACCCCAAAAGACCTGCCACAAGAACTTCAGCAACTCCTGATTGTTGACGACGATCCTTTTATCTTGGATTTATTGTCTGAATTCTTTTCCCGTTTAGGGTACCAATATTATTTAGCTGGTGACGGCCTGGAGGCTATGTCATTGCTGGAGCAGCACTTGATAACCATCGTAATCACCGATCTCCTTATGCCCAGAATGGATGGAATGGAGCTTATCCGGGAAATTAAAAAACTCTGGCCCGAAATCAACATAATAGCAATAACAGGATATAGTCGTGACTTCAATTACTCAGACGTCATCAGGGCCGGAGCAAGTGACTTCATTCGAAAGCCCTTTAATCTGGACGAGTTAAAGGCCAAGCTCGACAGGATAATCAGGGAACGTGGATACAGGGCCTTGCTGAAACGACTTTCCATAAGAGATATCCTTACAGACCTTTACAACAGACGCTTTCTCGACATAAAGCTTGAAAAGGAAGCCCAGAGGGCTACCCGCCAGAACTATCCTCTCTTCCTGATCATGTTAGATCTGGACAATTTCAAGGAGTTGAATGATGCCTTGGGGCATCAGGCAGGAGACGAAGTGCTCCGGCGCCTTGCCGGTGTGCTGAACGATTCCGTCAGGAGTAATGTTGATATCCCATTTCGCTATGGAGGAGATGAATTCGCCGTAATGATTCCGCATGCCAGTACAGAGCAGGTAAAACAGATAGCAGAACGTATACGGCGCAATTACCTGAATGAACAGGACGTAGGTAAGACTTCGCTCAGCTTGGGCATCTCACGCTTCAGGAGAACAAACAAGGGATTGCGCGAGGATATCAACGAATTAATATACAAAGCTGATAGTTCGATGTATATCGCAAAAAGGGCAGGAGGTAACAGAGTGATATTTCAGGAGGAAACAAAAAAAGAATAAAATATCGCCTCTAATTGATAAAGACCTTTTCGTAATCCTTAAAGTTCTCGATCGTCCGCCCGGCACCCTTGACCACAGTTGTCAGCGGATCACTTGCAAGATTAAACATGAGGCCGGTCCTCGAGCCCAAGAATTGAATAATGCCTCTCAGCAAAGCCCCGCCTCCTGTCAATGTTATTCCATTGGCTTTTATCGAGGCCCTGATGTCCGGAGACATAACGTCAAACACATCCTCCACCATCTTGGAAATGGCATGTAGCGGTTTCTCCATGGCAGGCATCAGTTCCCGGGAGGTAATTACAGCCGTTACCGGTATGCCTTGCAGAAAATGCTTTCCACTTACATTATACTCTGGATCCAGTCCGTTTTTATCATCCCAGACCGATCCTATTTCCCATTTTATAGTCTCCGCGGTTGTGGGTCCCACCACCAGACCACGTTCTTCGGTCAGCCATCGTCCGATGGCCTCGTCAAATTCATCCCCTGCCACCCGTAAAGTCTCGCAGTGTAAATACGACCCATTAGCTATTACCGCCACTTCGGTTGTGCCACCACCTATATCCAGTATCATCTGCGGCTGTTCTCCATAGACAGGGAGACCTGCGCCTATGGCAGCAGCCATGGTCTCTTCCAGTAGAAATATCTTCTTGGCCCCGGCCTCCTGAGCCGCTTCAAGTACGGCCCGTTTTTCCACCTGGGTGATGTTAGAAGGGACACAAACTACTACCCTCGGGGAGAAGATCCCCTTTCGTTCTTGTGCACGGCTCAAAAAGACCCTGATCAACTGACTTATGGCATCAAAATCTTCTATAATTCCGTCCTTCATGGGACGCACGGCCGTAATACCCTTGGGAGTCCGGCCAAGATACCTTTTTGCAGCAAGCCCTACCTCAATTACAAGACCGTCACCTGAACACGCGATTACAGTAGGTTCATTCAGGACCACTCCCTCTCTCTGAACATAAATAAGGGTGTTGGCAGTGCCCAAATCCATGGCCAGATCCTGTTTTATCATGTTTTTAAGGTATTTGAGTGCCATGGCATTTCCAATCATTAATGATTCCGCTGAAAATGCCCCATCTGCTGCGTTGCTTCGATTTCCTCGTCACTGCGACGTACGTTGAGTACGCCTCATTCCTCGGAAATCTCGCGCCTTGCATCTGAAGCATTTTGAGCGGAATCATATTTCAGGAATTTTTGCAGTGTAATCATTAATGACTCGATCAAGAGAAAAAACCAAGAGTTCGGCAAGACCTTCCGGCCACCCTGACAAGTCCGTGTCTCCAGTAAGAATCCATACCAATGCACCTGCTTTGATTGGCTGAAAAAGCCCTATTGCCACCGGACCTCTGTCAAAAGGCTCACCAGGCCATAAAAAATAAGACTTATGTTTATCCGCTCCATAACGGCTGAGAATCAAGTGCTTTTTGTATCTCAGAAGCCAGCCGACAAGGCCTTTTCTCATGTCAAAACTCTCACCTTCCAGACGAACTTTTTGAGGCAGTCCGATGGTGGCCTTTATTATGAAGATATTATTGCCCCTTTCATGAAAGGCTACAAGACCGCACTTAAGCCCCAACAATTCTTTCAGGCTTGCTAACAGATGCTCTATTTCCCCTGAAAGGCCGTGGCGCCATTTGTTCCAACGACTATAGAACCTGAGTTCACGGGAGCTTTTCCATGAAGACCATAAATCAGAAGCAACTACTGCACAGTCTTCTAAAATGCGCTGTTTCTTTTCAGGAAAAGAATAGCGATTTTTGCTGTCGACCATCAGGACCCCTGCACCGCCTGGCAAGGGGGTTGCGAGAAATGCCTTTATATCAATGTCTCTGCTGTAAATGCCAAGAGTCCTGGTATCTCTATCAAAACAGGTCGCATGCAGCCTCTTTCCCTCCCGTGCAACCCAGCCTATAAGTCCCTGTCCGATCCCGATATTGCATCCGGGCACTATATAGGGGCTGAGACTCTCCCATGCCACCAGACGGAGATCATCTCCCTGGTCACTGCGGATAAACAGGGCAGCAGTGAATGAATCAAAGACGTTTGCAACCAACCGGATAAAATTATCAAGAGAAACAGGCATAAATTGCAGGACCATATGGCGGGGTGAGCACACCCAACTCGGTGATTATCGCAGTTACGAGATGGTGAGGAGTAATATCAAAGACTGGATTGCGAACCTTTACACCCAAAGGAGCGATCTCCTTTCCGGCAAAAGTGGTGATTTCCAGGGATATACGCTCTTCTATGGGGATCTGATCTCCGGACGGGGTGACAGGGTCAATAGTGGAGACAGGGGCAGCCACATAAAAAGGAATGTGATTAGCCCTGGCAAGCTCAGCTATAGTGTAGGTCCCGATCTTGTTGGCAACATCACCGTTTGCTGTAATGCGATCGGCCCCGACCACCACTGCCTTGACCTGCCCCTTTTGCATCAAAAAACCCGCTGCCCCGTCCACAATCAGGGTAACCGCTATCCCGTCCTTGATAAGCTCCCAGGCGGTAAGCCTGGCACCCTGGAGCCAGGGGCGGGTCTCACCGGCAATAACATCGATCTCCTTTCCCTCGGAAAGAGCGGCCCTGATAACTCCAAGGGCGGTTCCATATCCACCGGTAGCAAGGCCGCCTGCGTTACAGTGAGTGAGTACGCCGCCGGTTTCCGGTAAAAGGGCCTGACCATAAAATCCTATGGCCAGGTTTGCCTTTATGTCTTCTGTCCAAATAGAAATGGCCTCCTTTTCCAAAATGGCTGCGAGATCGTCCGGATTCAACCCGGAATGCCTGCGCGCAAGCCCTGTAAGCTTTTCTATTGCCCACTTCAAGTTTACTGCCGTAGGCCGGGCCTGAAGCATGAAAGCCGCTTCCTCCAGCAATTTCTCCACAAAGTTGTCCCTGTATTCTTCGTCCTTGAGCCAGTAGGCGTCCAAAACCATGCCAAAAGCGGCGGCAATCCCTATGGCCGGTGCTCCCCTTACCACCATATCTTCTATAGCCTGAGCAACATCTCTTCCAGATCTATACTCAAGCCAGGTCTCCTCATGGGGTAATAACCTTTGGTCCAATAAATAAAGAACATGGTTTTCCCAATGGAGCGGCACTATAGATGTATTGCCTTCTCTCTGGAGCAGGGTTAATGGCGAGTCGTTGTCTCCAGCAGCAATGTCTTTCATAAGCCCAGGGCCTTTTGCAACAACTCGTTTACCTTTTTGGGATTGGCCTGTCCCTTTGTCGCCTTCATAACCTGTCCAACTAAAAAACCCAGGATCTTTGTCTTGCCGGACTTGTATTTTTTCACCTCTTTTGGGTGGGCCTCCACTACTTTATCAACCACAGCACCAAGTGTGGATTCATCACTTACCTGGGCAAGTCCCTGTTCTTCCACGATCCTTTTGGGACTCTTTTTTGAATCATATGCCTGCTCAAGGATGTCTTTTGCCATCTTGCCGCTGATAGTGCCTTCATCTATCAGCTTGAGCAACTCTGCCAGGCCGGCGGGAGATATCGGACAATCGTCTATTTCCCGCTCATCCTGTTTCAGAAGATGGAGCAATTCAACCATTATCCAGTTGCTGACAATGTTTGGGGCGGGAAACAGGGCCACACATTCTTCGAAGTAATCAGCCAGGGACTTTGAGGTTGTGAGGGTTCCTGCGTTATAGTCTGAAAGATCGTATTGCTCCTTGAAGCGAGTGCATTTTGCATCAGGCAGCTCAGGCATTTCCGCCTTTATTTCGGCTATCCAGTCATTATCAATCTCGACCGGAACCAGATCCGGATCAGGAAAATATCGATAATCGTGGGCCTCTTCTTTACCTCTCATCGGGACCGTAATACTCTTGGCCGCATCCCAAAGACGGGTCTCCTGTACTATCTCATGACCGTCAAGCAAGATAGCTGTCTGGCGTCTTATCTCAAACTCCAAAGCCTTCTGCACATGACGGAAAGAATTCATATTCTTGAGCTCTGCCTTGACGCCAAAGTCTTTCCGGCCTCTGGGTCTCAGGGAGATATTGGCATCACAGCGCAGACTGCCCTCTTCCATATTTCCGTCGCTGATCTCCAGGTAACGGACGTGCTGTCTGATTTTCCTGAGATATAAAGCAGCCTCTTCAGGACTCCGGATATCAGGCTCACTCACGATTTCAATCAAAGGCACACCTGTCCGATTGAAATCCACATAGCTGACAGGACTGTTTTCATCATGTATCAATTTGCCGGCATCCTCTTCCAGGTGGATGCGTGTAATGCCGATCCTTTTGGCCTGTCCGTTTATAGTGATTTCGACCCAACCGCTCTCAGCCAGAGGCAGCTCATATTGAGAAATTTGATAGCCCTTGGGCAGATCAGGATAAAAATAGTGCTTTCTCGCAAAAATACTGAGAGGGGCTATTCTGCAATTAGTAGCCAGCGCCATTTTCATGGCAAACTCCACCGCTTTCCTGTTAAGTACAGGCAGAACTCCGGGCATACCCACACACACCGGGCATGAATGCGTATTGGGCTGGGCACCAAACGTAGTTGAGCAAGGGCAGAAAATCTTCGTTTCAGTCTGCAGCTGAACATGGACCTCAAGGCCTATTACCGCCTCATATTCCATAAAACAGGCTCCTTCACAACGGATATATCTTCACTTCGAGACGTAAATATTCGGTGAACCCGTTATATCCTGCCTTGGAGCGGTTACCTTTTTCCGGGTTTCAAAGCTCACTCATTGCAGACCGGAGAGGCAGTGCAATCCGGCCCGCGATCGAAACCCTGCAAAAGGCAAACCGCTCCTGCGGCAGGGCACGGATGGCAACTTCCACAGTGGACCACGGGTTCACCGAATATTTACTTCGAGACTGAGTTAACCTAACATGCCATGCTATCTCGATCAACAGGACGCAATCCGGGATATTATACAAACACGGGTCTAATTTGGTAAATAAATATGACTATTGAGTTATATACAGCGTCATAAGTAATTGCCGATTTTTGCAATTGCTATTTCGCATAAGTATTTTGAATTACACATTAATTGTTGAAAGGGATCTATCAATTTTCGGCAGCTATGTCTGACGTCGTGTATAGCTCCGCATCATATGCTGATTGTAACGGATTATTGGGTAATTATCCCTTGGAGCGACTTGCGGAAGTCCCGTAGTTTTCCTGGCTTTTGCAGTACGGAAAACCCTGGCTCCGGAGCGCAGCGGAGGAGAACAGGGAGGGTCCCATGCTGCAAAAGCCTCAGAAAACAAGGGATGAGAGCATTGGAGGGACAAGGGATGATTAACCAATAATCAAAGACTATATATCGAAGCGGAGCTAACTCAATAGTCATATAAATAAAAAAAGCAGCTGTGTCAAATAATGATACAGCTGCATTAAAATTTTTCAGGTATGCTTATTAGGATGCTAAGATTTCTTCTTCCCCCTGGTATTTTTTGTCTTGGTCACCTCTTTTGGCTTAATACCTTCTTCTTCAAGAAACTTAAGAATGGGATTAGGCCGACGTACAGTCTTCTTGGGCAAATCTATGTGCTTCCTGAGCTCACTGACAATCTTTGATACCTGAAATCTGCTGATACCAAGCTTATCGGCTATCTCGGAAGCCGTCATTTCTATATAATGGTTATGTACATATCGTACGTCATCTACATTATAGGGCCTGCTTCTCTTTCTTCCAGTCATGATAAGCTCCTTTCTGATTTTTCAAGCATAAATATACATTTATTGTATAGTAAATTCCATTCCTTTGCTGATTACATCAAAGAAAATTGTGATTTTAGAGATTTGAATGTATTGATTTTAATTTCTAATTTAATATTATGATTGTCAAATATGTCCAAAATAAATGCAAAATTTATATAAATAAATCAACAGAATCTTTCCTTCCAGATTTTGATATGGATTAGCCAATTAACAAACTCGACAATATAAATACAGAAATAATTCGGACTTGTCAATAGATATGAAATATCAGCACCAAATGTAGATCACCAGGCTAAGATAATGGAAATACGCTAAAATCAAGGACCAGTAGCTGAGAGATTGAATAGAAAAAATGAAATAAAAAATGTTGTTAATACAAGTTTATCTTGTTTCAGTAAGTCTTCGAAAAGTGACCATCCAGACAGGAAGCGCACTAAATTTGCGGTACAGGGAGAGAATTTAATATTGTGTAAGATGTGAGATCGAAATGGATAGGAGTAATGGTGATGAAACCCTGCTTCAAGGCGATACTGTCTATGTCATCGTCTTTATGGATAGCTGATGTCTCACTATTAGTTTGCCAATAATAGATATTGCCTCTGGGATCTACTCGCTTATCAAATTGTTCAACAAATCCTGAAGTTCCCTGTCTAGTTGCTCTCACACCCAATATTTGATCAGGGGGCAAGGCTGGCACATTAACATTAATCGTTACTCCGGATGATAAATCGACTTCATTAAGCCATGCAATAAGCCGTTTTGTAAAATTTGCTGCAAAGCAAAAATCAGGGGCCCGATATGTGTCAAGGGAAACAGCAGCAGATTTTATTCCGAGTATAGCTGCTTCTGCAGCAGCAGAAACTGTTCCTGAATAAAGAACGTTTATACCAATGTTGGCACCATGGTTAATTCCTGAAATGACAAGATCAATAGGCTTCTTAATTAAATCATGTACTGCAAGCTTAACACAGTCTGCCGGTGTACCATTCAGAGCCCATCCGAAAACTGAACCTTTGCGCTTTACAGAACGGACTCTGAGTGGATTTGCCAGGGTAATTGCATGGCCCACAGCACTACATTCGCTATCAGGAGCGACAACAAACACCTCATGCTCATCCTTAAGGACCTCATAAAGTGAGTACAATCCCTGGGCATATATTCCGTCGTCGTTTGTAAGAAGAATATTCATTTAACCAAGGACTACTTGCCTATTTTACGAATATTTACTTTCCGGATGTAAATATTCGGTGAACCCGTTATATCCTGCCTTGAAGCGGTTACCTTTTTCCGGGTTTCAAAGCTCACTCATCGCAGACCGGAGAGGCAGTGCAATCCGGCCCGCGGTTGAAACCCTGTAAAAGGCAAACCGCTTCTGCGGCAGGGCACGGATGGCAACTTCCACAGTGGACCACGGGTTCACCGGATATTTACTTTCCGGATTTCTGTTTTTTTTGATGAACTGATCTTTTCTTGGTCTAAATAATTTATTATACATGACTGCCGATAGGGACAAAAATTCTTGGGATGTGGACATCCTTTATTGATATCGGTCCGGCGGCTGTCTTTTTGGCAGAAAATTTGCTCTTTCATACTCAGTCATAGATAAGATTAAAATCATATAAAATTTTTATTATGTCCTCATATAAAGGAAAAATCAAGAGATGGTTGCAATGGAGCAGGTAAAATTAGCTGTCATAGGAGCTGGTCCTGCCGGGATAGCCACTGCTGTCGAGGCAAAGGAGGCCAACATTGGCCCGGTTATGGTCCTGGAAAAAAAAGGTCATATTTGTGATACGATTGAAAGCCTATATCCGGCAGGGAAACGGGTAGATCCGGTTCACCGAAAAGTCAAGGTCGAGCCTATAGGTAAGCTGTCCTTCAATACAGAGACCAGAGAGGCCTTTCTCGACAGAATGAAGAAGGTCGTAAGAGAAAATGATTTGGATATCCGCTACTGGAATGAGGCGCAAGATGTGATACGGCGTGAAGAAAATTTCCACATTCGTACTGGAGGAGGGCTGGAGGTTCAGGCCCCGATTGTTGTGATGGCTATTGGAATATTCGGAAAGCCGGTAAAGCCCAGATATCCCATTCCAAAAGCAATAAAGGACAAAATCTATTACAGCCTGCCTGAAGCACCCATAAAAAAAAGAAAAATCCTTGTAGTAGGAGGTGGAGATACCGCTGCGGAGATAGCGTGTTTCTTGTCAAAACATAATGACGTAACTCTGTCTTACAGACGTCCTGAATTCTTTCGCCTGAATGAAATCAACATATGTAATGTAAATGAATGCGTCCGCAGGGGCACCATCAACACGATGATGGCAACGGACATAAAAGGTCTGGAGCCACAAGGCGATAAGGTCCTGGTGAACTTTAAAGATGGAAGGAATATAGACTTTGATGCTGTATTTTATTGCCTCGGAGGCATGACTCCCAGGAAATTTCTCGAGAAAATAGGGATAAAATTTGATAGAAACAGGGCGATGACGGATGAATATGGCGAAACCAATATTCCAAGATTATTCCTGGCAGGAGATTTGGTAGCCCAAAAGGGTACTATCATGGTGGCCTTCAACTCAGGTAAAAAGGTAATAGATGGGATACTGGCCCGTTATGGAGACCTGCTCAAGAATCAGGGAAAAGGGATATTTACTTAATCCAGATACAGATGTCCAGTATATCTTCGGGGCCCCATTTTACTTGACCACATGAGGCCGGGAATACCCCAGGCATTATCACAATGGCATTTAATATCCTGATCCTCGGAGGGGCACAGAGCGGCAAGAGCAAGTATGCCTTGAGGCTGGGTGAAGAGTATATAGAGGCAAATAAGGGTGCGGCCAGAGGACTGTATGTGGCTACTGCCCAGCCCCTGGATCAAGAGATGAAAGAAAAGATCCGGAGACACAGACTGGAACGCGGGCCTCAATGGGAGACAGTGGAGGAGCCGACAGAGATCCCGAAAATTATACGTCAATGCTCAGGAATATGCCCGGTGATTCTCGTTGATTGTTTGACCCTTTGGCTGTCAAACCTTATGAAGCACAAACCGGATTCTGTTGAGCATTCAGTCCTGGATCTATTTGAAGCACTCTCAGAAATAACTACACCTGCGATTCTGGTATCCAATGAAATTGGACTGGGCCTGGTACCAGAGAAAGCTGTGGGCAGAAGATACAGGGATCTTTCCGGCCGGCTCCATCAGAAGCTTGCAGAAATCTGCGACAAGGTAATCCTTATCGTGGCGGGGTTGCCATTGAAACTGAAAGGAAATAGCAATAAGTGAAACAGAGATTAGAGGAACTTCTGCAATCGATTGATCCTATAGACTACGGTCAAGAACACAGGATTCAGTCTCACCTCGACAATCTTACCAAGCCTAAAGACAGCCTCGGCCGGCTGGAGGAGCTTGCAAAAAAATATATCCTGATTCACGGTGACCTGAGGCCGCCTCTTCCCCAAAAAACCATTTTAGTGTTTGCCGGAGACCACGGTGTAACTGAAGAGGGCGTAAGCGCCTTTCCAAAGGAAGTCACCTACCAGATGGTTTACAATTTCCTTTCAGGTGGCGCCGGGATAAATGTCCTTGCAAGACATGTGGGCGCCGAAGTTATGGTGGTGGATATAGGGGTGGATTACGATTTCCCGGAACTGACGGGATTAATTCGCCGCAAAGTGGCCCACGGGACCAGGAACATGATCAGGGGACCTGCCTTGACCAGAGAAGAGGCTGTTTCGGCAATTCTGATAGGTGCGGAATTGGCAGAAGAGGCCATTTCAAATGGGGCCACTCTTCTTGCCGCAGGGGAAATGGGAATCGGCAACACGACCCCTGCCAGCGCCCTCACTGCCGTGTTTTGTGACAAGGCAGCACGTGATGTAACCGGCAGGGGGACAGGTATCAGTTCTGAGGCCCTGTCGCACAAGACAGAGATTGTCGAAAAGGCCATTGAGAGGCACAGACCGGATCCTCATCATCACCCTATCGAAACGCTTGCCGCAGTGGGTGGTCTTGAAATCGCGGCCATTTGCGGGGTTATTATCGGTGCGGCCTCAAGAAAGACACCAATAGTGACGGACGGCTTTATTTCTACTGCCGGTGCCCTTGCAGCTTATGCCCTTCAACCCCTGATCAGGGATTATCTGTTTGCCTCTCACCAGTCAGTCGAGTGCGGTCACAGGGTCCAACTCGAATACCTTGGACTGAAGCCCGTTCTGGATCTCGATCTCCGTCTCGGGGAAGGCACTGGTGCAGCCCTGGCAATGGGAATTATAGAGGCCGGCCTCAAGATATACCTTGAAATGGCCACGTTCCAAGGAGCACAGGTCTCATCCGGAAATGTTTGAGTGATAACGCAGATTCCGGATGCCCCTCTTGTAAATATTCTTATGAACCCTTTATATCCTGCTATATCCTGCCTTGAAGCGGTTGCCTTTTTCCGGGTTTCAAAGCTCACTCATCGCAGACCGGAGAGGCAGTGCAATTTGGCCCGCGATCGAAACCCTGCAAAAGGCAAACCGCTCCTGCGGCAGGGCACGGATGGCAACCGTTCACGGGAAGGGGATATTTCTTTGAACAGTTTAACGGAAGCCCCCGTAGTTTTC
>PQXD01000004.1:36052-88256 GCA_003194485.1 Deltaproteobacteria bacterium | reverse complement strand
CCCCGGCTCCTGAGCGCAGCGAAGGAGAACGGGGAGGGGGCAAGACTCCCCCATGTCAAAAGCCTTAAGAAAACAAGGGGCTGAAGTGTTAAGTGAAAAGAAATATCCCCTGCCAGTGAACGGTCTGTACAGTGGACTTAAACTGAGCTGCAAAGGCCTTAAGAAAACAAGGGCGGGAGCATGTTGGAAGAAGGAGCACCCTGTGACCGGTTGCCAGTGGACCACGGACGGGTTCACCGGATATTTACATTAAGGAGAATAAAATTCATATGAAAGCAATGGTATTGAATAAGCTCTGCAGTCTGGAAGAGAATAATACCCCTTTAGAACTCACAGACCTGCCTGATCCTGTTCCGGGGGAGAAGGAGATCTCGGTGAGGGTTTCAGCTTGCGGGGTTTGCCATACCGAACTGGATGAGATCGAGGGCAGGACGCCCCCTTCTCATTTTCCGGTTGTACTTGGCCATGAGGTAGTCGGAGTCGTTGAAAAGGCCGGCAGCAAGACAGGCATCTTTAAACCCGGAGACAGGGTTGGAATTGCCTGGATTTACTCGTCTTGCAGGAAGTGCAAATTCTGCCTTGAAGGTAATGAGAATCTGTGCCGCAATTTTAAGGCGACCGGCAGGGATGCCGATGGCGGGTACGCACAGTATATGATTATTTCAGAAGACTATGCCTATAAAATTCCGGATGTCTTTTCTGATTTGGAAGCAGCTCCTCTTTTATGTGCCGGCGCGATCGGCTACAGGTCTTTGAAGTTAACCGGCCTGGAAGATGGCAGGAATCTGGGACTTGTCGGGTTCGGGGCCTCTGCTCACATTGTACAGAAGCTCGTAAGACATCAATATCCGGGCTCAAAAACCTTTGTGTTTGCCAGAAGCGAAAGCGAAAGAGCTTTCGCGAGAGAGCTCGGAGCCGTCTGGGCAGGCGACATTGAAGACGATTCGCCTGAAAAACTGTTTTGTATAATTGACACTACACCGGTATGGAGACCTGTAGTTGAGGCTCTCAGGAATTTAGAAAGCGGCGGAAGATTAGTAATCAATGCCATTCGCAAAGAAAAAGTGGATAAGGAATATCTTCTGCGGCTGGACTATTCTACCCATCTCTGGCTGGAAAAAGAGATAAAAAGTGTGGCCAATATCTGCAGGAGTGATGTAAGGGAATTCCTGGAAATTGCTGCCGAGATCCCCATAAAACCCGAGGTTCAGGTATTTGCACTGGAAGAGGCAAACAGGGCGCTGGTCGAGCTGAGGACAAAAAAAATCCGGGGAGCGAAGGTGTTGAAAATTGATTGACATGGGATCCGGTCCCCTGCGGCCTTTCCTCCTGTGGAGTGATGAATTGATTGCGGATTTACTCGCTAAGATGTCGCCGGGCCCTGCCCATGGCCATAAGCGGGAAATAATGGCGGTACATGTTGTAGTTGAGCATAAATCCCCTGGCAAGCTCGCTGCCCTGATCCAGGTCATCCGCTGCTTTGGCAATGTCAGTGCGCTCTCCGATCCCATAGCCTGGAAAACCGGTACCGGTATATTGTGGCTCATCCCAGGTGCCGTCAGCGCGTTGCGTTGCCAGCAGCCATGCCAGCCCCCGTTCAATCACCTGATCATAGGCATGGGACCCCGTGGCCACAAGGGCCATGATGGCCCAGCCGGTCTGTGACGCGGTACTGGGGCCACATCCCCTGAGTGCAGTATCCATATAAGAGCCGCAGCTTTCGCCCCAGCCACCGTCCGGGTTCTGGTGGTCCGCGATCCACCGGGCCGCCCTCTGCACATAGGGCGCATTCATATCCTCGCCAATGGCCTTCAGGGCCGGCAGGACCGCGGCTGTCCCGTAGATATGATTGACTCCCCAGCGGCCGAACCAGCTACCGTCCTCTTCCTGCTCCGACCGGATATATCTGTAGGCCCGGGCAACAACGGGATCATCCATCCCCCGCCCCAGAAGCCCCAGGGCCTCCAGTACATGGGCTGTCACATCAGCACTCGGCGGATCCAGCGTCTCGCCGAAGTCACAGAAGGGAATAAGGGTAATAAAACGGCTGTTGTTGTCCTTGTCGAAGGCACCCCAGCCGCCGTTTGAGCTCTGCATGGCATTCATCCAGGCCACTGCCTTGCGTACAGCCAGATCAACCCGGCTCCGCAGACCGGGGCCCAGGACGGGCAACAATCTGAGCAGGACAATTATGGCCACTGCCGTATCATCCACATCGGGATAAAAGTCGTTTTGCCGCTCAAAGGCCCATCCACCAGGCTCCACGTCTTTGACGTAGACCTGCCAGTCCCCTCCTGCCATAACCTGTTCGTTCAGGATCCATTCCAAAGCGGCCTGCATCTGCGGCGTTGCATTGAAATCCTGCTGGCAGTCAAGAAGGGCCAGGAGCGAAAGCACGGTGTCCCATACAGGCGTATCACTGGCCTGGAGATAGGTGGCCCCGTTTTTCTCGAATTTCCAGTGTTGATTCCAGGCATCAAGCCCGGCTGCCAATACCGGATGATCAAGGGCATATCCCTCCACATTTAAGGCCATCAGCGAATAGATCCATGGCGGCTGAATGCCGCTCCATGCTCCGTCTGCCTCCTGATGACGAATAATCCATTCCAGACATTGGCGGATGGCCAGTTCCCTGCCTGGATGAAACGGAAATCCGGTATACCGGCTCAGTAACCGGTCAAATAAATAAAAGGGGCGCTGCCAGAAAGAGGCATTTTTTTTGCCGACCGACCGGTAATCGAAACGATCCCGCGTCCCAGGAAAAAGCTCATCGATCCGGTGTTCCGGCGGGAGCTTTCTGACCGGCCGCCTGGACCTCAACACTGTCAGCGGAATAATGGTGCCACGGGCCCATGAGGCGAACTGATAGACATTAAAGGGAGCCCAGGATGGCAGGAATATGATTTCCGGAGGCAGTGCCGGAGTGGCATCCCAGGGCCATTCACCAAAAAGGGCAAGCCAATACCTGGTAAAGACCCGGAGTCCCCCCAGCCCGCCATGCTCTGAGATCCACTCTCTTGCCTTGCGGAGAGGCAGGGCATCAACCGGCATGCCGGAGGCCCTGAGCGCTGTATAACACTCGACCGTGGTGTTGATGTCGCCCATGGGCGCCTGATAGTAAACCTCCCATGAACCGTCAGGACGCTGCTCGTTCAGGATTGCCCGGATTACCGATTCATACTTCGGATCATCCTTCACACCGAGGAAATGCATGGCCAGAACCCACTCTGCTTCCATGCAGGAGTTGGTTTCCAGATTCCCTACCCAAAATCCTTCCGGCTGGTGGTTATCCAGCAACCAGGATACGCCCTTTTCTATTCCCTGTTGCAGGCTGTCAGTGATCATGCTATGAGGGGTCAAGTTTATAAATCCCGTTGTCTTTCAATCTAATTGCGCTGGGAGATACAATGCATACCGACTCGCTTCCCACTATCGGCGTCGTCGCAGCCCTCCGGGCTGAAGCCAGAGTACTGACACGTGTGGCAGACAGGATGATGCAGGGGTTGCCAGCAAGAGGAAGAATCGTTGTCCGCCAGTCAGGAATCGGCCTGCGGGCGGCTCGCAGACAGGCAGAATATCTGGCCGACATGTGTGAATTGCTTGTCTCATTCGGTGTATCAGGCGGCTTATATCCAGCCCTGAAGACCGGCGATCTGATACTGGCCGACCGGATACTGGTCTGGAACACCGAACTGTCTTTGACAACAGCGAAGAGACGAAATGATAAGCTTGACCCGTACAAACTCTCTCAAACACAGGCCCTACCTGTCAGTTTCAGAGCCGACGCCAGGCTCATTGATTACATTGCAAAGAAGTTTCAAGAGAATGTCATCCATTTTTATCAAGGCCCCATACTCTGTTCACCTGAACCGATTTCGACCTCAGCCTCCAAACTGGCTGCTCATCGACTGACCGGCGCACTGGCAGTGGATATGGAGAGCAGAGCGGTCTGCGAAGTTGCCGCAGAGGCAGGACTCCCTTTTTTCTGCCTGCGGGCCGTATGTGATCCGGCCGGTCAGACCGTGGCCGGCGCCTCAATGGCAATGGTGGATAAGCAGGGCAATCCCAGGATCGGCTATCTCCTGGCTCATCTTGTGCGGCACCCTTGGTTCCTGCAGGATGTGATACGAATGGCCTTCCGGTTACGACAGGCCCTGGTTGCCCTCGAAAGGGTTTGGCCTCTCGTTGGTGAACTGTTTCTGTCGGCTGCCGATACAACACGATATGATGCTATCTCCCAGGTCCGTGCAGGCAAACAGCAAGTGCCCGCCAGGGATGTTTGACCGTATCCAGGACAGCGCTTGCTTCAAAGCCGGAGTGGACCATGCAGTCTGCGCAGCGTGGATCACGTCCCACCCCGTACCGGTCCCAGTCGGTGTCTTCTATCAATTCACGGTAGGTGGCCACGTAGCCATCATTGAGCAGGTAACACGGCCTTTGCCAGCCAAACTGGTTCCTGGTCGGATTTCCCCAAGGGGTGCATGTATAATCGCGGTTTCCTGCCAGAAAATCGAGATACAGGCTTGAGTGGTTAAAGGTCCAGGACGGCTTGGCCTGACGGAGAATGGTTCTGAACAGCTCTTTTGTGCCTTCCCTGCCGAGAAAGCAGTCCTGATCATCGGCTGAATCGTAATTAAAACCGGCGGCCACGGTCATGGCCTCAACTCCCAGGGAGCTGAGATGATCAAACAACTGACCCGCTGATTCCGCTGTCTGTCCTTTGAAAAAAGTGGTGTTGGTGGTTACCCTGAAACCGGCCCCTACCAGCTTGCGGATGGCTTCCGTAGCCTTTTTAAAGGCCCCTTTATGGCAGACGGAGAGATCGTGGTGCTCATACATACCATCCAGATGGACATTGAATGTGAGATAGGGGCTGGGGGAAAAATCATGAAATCGCTTTTCAACGAGCAGGCCGTTGGTACAGAGATAAATAAACCGTTTGCGTCTGATAAGCTCATCGACAATAGTGGTGATCTCAGGATGGAGCAATGGCTCGCCTCCGGCTATGCTCACCACCGGCGCACCGCATTCTTCAGCCGCTCCCACACATTCCTCAACACTGAGCTGGTTGCGCAGTACCTCAGGGGGGTGATTCACCTTGCCGCAGCCCTTGCAGTGCAGGTTGCAGCGAAAGAGAGGCTCAAGCATCAGCACAAGCGGAAAGCGTCTTCGGTTCATCAGCATCTGGCTGATGATATACTTCCCGATACGGGCCTTTTGAAGAGTTGGTATTCCCATCAGGTTACTTAGAGAAAATCATGGATGCGGGAGCGCAGTTCATCACTCAGGCAGCTCCGGCTACAGCCTGTCCGGTCTCAATAAGATTTTCTATGACATCGGCTGTTTCCTTGCCGCCGGCATCCTGGTCTTGATGCAGATTTTCCGGATAATATCGGGGTTGCATGAATCTGCGGAGGGCCTGTTCCACCATTTCTATGGAAACCTGGGTATCGATACAGGGTCCGTGGGGCCTGGTATTCAATACTCCATAGACAGGCAGCGGATAGATATCCTGGATGCCGCTGGCCATATCCCGTTCGCAGGCCACTGCCACGATCATCTTCGGAAGGCGCTGGATCACGATCCTGCGGGCAATGGTGCCGCCGGTGGCAATAGCCAGATAGACAGAATACCGTTCGCTCAGGGCGATCAAATCGCTGATGGGACATTTGCCGCAGCGCTTGCAGTTATAGATGGAATAGGTCAGGCGCCTCTTGCATGTGGATCTCTGCAGACAATGAGGCATGAGCAGCAGCATCTCTTCCGGCTTATAGCGTCCCGCTGTCTTCAGGACGAGCTCGTTATTTACCTCCACGAATGATGAGCGGACTTTGTTCTTGGATATGCCGATGGCCTGACCAAGCAGGACCATGAACGGCAGAAACAGCTTGACTGTCAGACCCCGCATCCGGGAGAAAAAAGGCAGGGTTTTACCGAACCTGACACTGAGAATGAGGCTGAGCGAGGCCAAGCCAACAAGCGTTATAATGCAACCGATGACAAGTCCTAACAGGATGGGTCCCAGGGGATGAATGTGGGCGAGATCGAAAGTCGACAGGGCCCATACCAGAAAAAGAAAGAGGATCACCATTCCGTTGGTGGCCATGACCAGCCCGATAAAAAGACGTTTTTTTGCCTTATCAGCTTTTCGGTCTTCCTGGTCAAAGGCTCGCAGGGCCTGCAGCGAAACCGGGTCCTCAACAGTAGAATGACTTGCTGATACGGACGTGACCGATTTTTCCATATCCCCCCTCATTGTTTCGTAACTGCCTACACTCCTTATCGGCATGGAGTGAATAATTTACTATCGCTTTAGTTCGATTGCTCGTCAAGCTTTGCGGGGTCGAACCTCACCTTCTCTTTTTTGCCGGCCATTTCGCGAAAGGTTGTTGCCCCGTAATCCTGCAACCAATGAATCACGCCGTCAACCAGCCGTTCCGGGGCAGAGGCGCCGGCAGTCACCCCAACACATCGTACACCCTCAAGCCAGGCCGGATCGATATCGCCGGCATCATCGATCAAATAACAGTCAATCCCCTGGCGCATTCCCACTTCCCTGAGCCGGTTGGAGTTGGAGCTGTTTTTTGAGCCCACTACAAAGAGCAGGTCCGTTCTGCTGGCCAGCTCCTTCACGGCATTTTGCCGATTCTGAGTAGCATAGCAGATATTTGAGAGCGGTCCCTTGATATCTGGAAACCGCTCTTCCAGGGCCCGGCGCACTTCGACAATATCATCCTGACTCAGGGTGGTCTGGGTGACATAGGCCATACGTGCGGGATCACTGACCTGCAAGGTCTTGACTTCTTCAACGGTTGCTATGAGATGGACATGTCCGTCGATTCTTCCTGCAGTCCCCTCTACTTCAGGATGATCATGATGGCCTATGATGACCACATCATATCCTTCTTCATGATATTTTTCCACCATTCTGTGAACACTGGCAACAAGAGGACAGGTTGCATCGATGGTCCTGAGCCCCAGTTCGGACGCCTGCTTTTCTATAGCCCTGGAGACGCCATGAGCGCTGAAAATGGTAACGGCCCCTGTCGGAATATCTGCGAGACATTCTACAAAAACCGCACCGTGCTCCCGAAGCTCCTGGATCACGTGCCTGTTATGAACGATTTCATGCAGGACATACACAGGCGCGCCGTATTTCTCAAGAGTAAGCCGGACCGTCTTGATGGCCCGGATCACACCCGCACAAAATCCCCTTGGATTGGCCAGAATGATCTCCATTCCTTACTCCTTGCTTATGCCCGTGTTGTATAGACCCTTTCCGTTTTATAATAATCTTTCCATATTGAAAATTGAAAGGAAAAAGTTTATTGTCTTTTGCAGTTGTCTTTGAACAAATACCACAATTTCACGTTTTCTCAATATCAAATGCATATCTTTATCACCAGAGCGACCGGCTTTATCATCTATCATGTTATCAGGCTGCTACTATGCATATTGTTTCTCATTCAAACAGTCTGTGTACATGCAGGGCAGATATCGCCGCCCCAGGTCCCTCCGGTTGAATCCGGCTCAGCATTCCAAAAATTCAATCCTGAAGTCGTCGAAGAAAAGGACGGCGAAGGGTCTGACGAAGATTGGGGGGAAGATCTCTTTTTTGAAGAAGAAGTCGAGCCTATCGCCGATCCGATAGAACCCTTTAATCGCGCAATGTTTCAGGTAAACGACAAATTATATTATTATTTTCTCAAACCTGCGTCCAAGGTCTTTTCATTTGTTCTCCCCAAGGACCTGAGAGTGGCCCTTGGGCGTGCAATGAATAACAGCGAGGCGCCGATTCGCTTCACCAACTGTTTGCTTCAGGGGCGCTTTAAGGATGGAGGGACCGAAATTACCCGCCTTGTTATAAACACCACATTCGGATTAGGCGGTCTCTTCGATCCCGCAAGGGACTGGTGGAACATAAGAACAAAAGAGGCTGACTTCGGCCAGACCATGGGACATTATGGCGCAGGCCACGGATTTTACCTGGTCCTCCCGTTTATTGGTCCATCCAGCACAAGAGACGGAATCGGAACCTTTATCGGGTATCTTACGTTGCCTCAGAACTATTTCATTACCTTTCTGGAGAAGCTTACTATATTTTCGGTAGATGCTGTCAATTACGTTTCAGTCAATCCGGAAGAATATGACGACCTCAAGAGGGATGCCTTTGACCCGTATATCTTCTTCAGGGATGCCTACACCCAGCATCGGGCGGAATTGATAAGGAAATATAAGTAAGTTATGTAAATATTCTTATGAACCCGTTATATCCCGCCTTGAAGCGGTCACCTTTTTCCGGCAACAATAAGTTAATCCGAAGAGAGGAAGAAACGGCTGAAATGTTGCCTATGGCTTGAAACCATAGGCCTCAAAAATGGTTCTGAGGTTTCGGTATATAGTGTCTTTATTCAGGCCGAATGACTCAAGGGAATAATGGTGTCTGCTCTTGTACTGCCTGGCCTTTGAGGTTTCTTTTTCAAGGATCTCCTCGTATCCATGGCTTAATTCCATGCCAAGTGCCTGATAGATTCCGCATATTGTTCCGTGGGGATCAGAAACCAGATCTTCGTAACGTACTTCAATGAACTGATTTTCAGGGAGAATTTTTTTAAATTCATACAGATATGAATAATAGCGGCAGATTAAATCAGTCAGTTCCCGGTTGGCCCGCGCGTCCTTTCTGGCGTGAGGAGCCAGTGCCTTCCATGCCGCATCAAACATACTGACCAGAGACGGTATGGATTCGTATGGATGCCTGACTAAATGCACAATACGAATGTCCGGCAGCAGTTCGTAAACGGACTGCAGACGTCCGGCAATAAGAGCGACTTTCTGGAGAAGTATTTTGTCCGATCCGGTGGCATACATGTGTCGTTGCAGACAGTCCCTGTAGTATGACATCAGTTTCCGCCGTTCTTTGTGCGGCATAAGATCAACAAAGGTCGCCTCATCCAGGTCTTTTAAATACGGAAACAGGAGGCCCAACAAGGGACTGAGCATGGCATAAACGAAAAACATCTCATCTGATTCGGCCTTTTCAGGTCCGGTTTGATGAATGGTTTTCCAGCCCTTAAATCCTTTCCCGCTGATCCAGTTCAGTAATTTTGCTGCAGGACTGCCAAACATCCGGTCGATTTTACCCGCCGCTCCAAAGAACTTGTAACAGATCACAGAGGGAAAAATCGTCTGATAGAGCTTCAGGTAAGAAAACTGCCGGTCCAATGCCATCAGACGATGGGTAAATGTGGTTCCGCTGCGGGGATTGCCGATAATGTAGACCGGTGCCGGCAAGGATTGTTTTCGAAAACCGGGAAAGAATATGTGGTCAAGAAGGCGTATTAACCACACAAATGTGCGCAAGGCCAGAAATGGAATAAGAAAAACGGACAAAAGACACGCGTGCCGCAGTGAAAAGTGTTGCCTTGAGAATGACAGGCGTAATATCTTAAACAGCGTGGGGTAATGAAAATACATGTGAGTAAATTGTAAGATCCATGAAAAAGTGCGCAATGACAAGGGCAGGGGAGACAGGATCGTCTATTTGTATTCGAGTTTTTTGAATATGGCCAAAGGCTGCAAAATTGTCAAGGATTGATGATCAAAAAATTCCGTGCATTCCGCGGATTCCGGCAATTTGCGGGATAGTAAATATTCTTATAAACCCTTTATATCCCGCCTTGAAGCGGTTACCTTTTTCCGGGTTTCAAAGCTCACTCATCGCGGACCGGAAAGGCAGTGCAATCCGGCCCGCGATCGAAACTCTGCAAAAGGCAAACCGCTCCTGCGGCAGGGCACGGATGGCAAATGTTCACTGGCAGGGGATATTTCTTTGAACAGTTTAACGGAAGCCCCCGTAGTTTTCTCGGCTTTTGCTGTGGGGGAAACCCCGGCTCCTGAGCGCAGCGAAGGAGAACGGGGAGGGGGCAAGACTCCCCCATATCAAAGGCCTTAAGAAAACAAGGGGCTGAAGTGTTAAGTGAAAAGAAATGTCCCCTGCCCGTGAACGGTCTGCACAGTGGACCACTGGTTCACCGGATATTTATGCGGGATAGACCGTAAAATCATATGCGATACATGTTTATCAGATACTTGAAAAATTACAGGCTCTGTCTGCCGGAATGGTGGATACGCGGAGTGCTGAGGCATTCATTTGCAGTGTTGGCAGCGGCAATATGTCTGACCTGTGTTCTGGCACTTCTTACGGTAAAGCATTTCAAGATAAATACCGACCTAACAGAGATGATCTCCGATGAGCTGCGCTTCCGTAAGGTCGCAAAAACATTTTACAAGGCCTTTCCCGCCTTACGCGACACCATCGTGGTCGTGATAGAAGCCGACACCCCCGAACAGGCCATGCAGGCACGGGATCTGCTGGCACTGAATCTGCGTGACGATAGCAGCATTTTCAAATCGGTCTATATTCCTGGCGGAGGCCCCTTTTTCCATAAGAACGGACTGATGTATATGAGCCTGGAAAAGCTCGAGGATCTGACAGACCGACTGTCCGAATCCCAGCCTTTTATTGCCCTGGTATCCCAGGATTTCTCTCTGCCGGGTCTCTTTTCATCAATCGAAAAGGTGGTTGGCGAACATGATGAATATATCAAGAACAACCAACGCCTGATATTTTTATTTGACTGCTTAAGCGACACCTTCGAGAAGGTGGCGCAAGGGACTAACCACCGCATGTCCTGGCAGGAGCTCATGCTTGACCAGGAGGCAAACACCCCGTCCGGTTATCAATTCATTATTGCGCAGCCCTTTTTGGATTACCGTGCGGCACAACCTGCCGAAAAGGCCATCAAAAGAATTCGAAGTGCTGCCAATGTGCTTCATATTAACGAAGAAAACGGCATAACAATCCATATAACCGGAGGACTTGCCATCAATTACGAGGACTTGCTCAGTGTTCGGAAAGACATCGGAATCGCGGGCCTGGTTTCCTTTGTTTTGGTCGGCGTCATCCTCTATGTGGGACTCGGTTCGGCCAGCCTTGTGTTTGCCAGTCTTTTCACTTTACTCACAGGCCTTGCCTGGACAATAGGGTTTGCCGTCCTTTTTATCGGAAGTCTCAATTTGATATCAATCACCTTTGTGGTCCTCTTTATAGGCCTTGGAATTGATTACAGCATTCAGATCTGTTTACGCTGCAAAGAACTCGGATCTTCAGGATTGACAGATTCCGAAGCTATTTCAGAAGGGGTCCGGAGTGTAAGCAATGCCCTTATACTATGCGCAATAACTACGGCCATCGGATTTTACGCCTTTGTGCCTACGGCATATATAGGCGCTTCAGAATTGGGCCTCATTGCCGGAACCGGAATGTTCCTCAATCTGCTGGCAAACATTACCGTATTGCCGGCCATGATGAATCTGATGCCCTACAAAAAAAGTGACCATCCGGCCCTTTCCGTGGGCAGGCATATTTCGAAACTCCTTGATGGTTACGCCATGCCGATTGTTGCGGGAGCAATTGCTTTCGGGATAGCCGCTGCTGCGATTATGCCCAGAATCTCTTTTGACGCTAATCCACTTAACCTTTCAGACCCTACAACAGATTCAGTTATCACTGCACGCAGCCTTCTTAAGGCTGACAAAAGCACTCTGTGGACAATAGCGGTTATGGCATCCGACAGGCAGGAGGCCCGGGATCTTGCGAAACGGCTCAGAGAGTTGCACGAAGTTGAAGCGGCGGTCACCATTGACGATTTCATTCCAGAAAACCAGACCGAAAAACTGGACTTGATTAACGATATGGCACTTATCATGCCCCCTGCACCGAAGACGAAGCAAGGCGGTTCATGCACCACCCCTCAACAGGACAAGAAGGCCCTCGAAGATTTGTACCGTGTCCTGAAAGAGACGATTAACTCAGATGCAACAGGCGACAAAAGCTACATTTCTGCAATCGCTCGTCTTGCCGAAAATATCCAAGGCTTCAACAAGCTCCTGACAGATACCGGGAGAGAAGAAGTCCTGTTCCGTGCTCTTGAAACAGGCCTCTTGTCCAATCTTGAGATCCTTCTTGATAATTTTAACGACTTAATGCAGGCGGAAACAATTGAACTTGCAGACCTGCCTGAAGATTTAACCAGTCGCTATATCTCTGATGACGGCCTTTACCGGGTTCAGGTATTCCCGCGAAACGACATAACCGATATCCAAAATCTGAAAAGATTTGTGACAGAGGTACGGACAATAGCACCTGATGCCACTGGCAAACCTGTCACCATCTTGGAATCCGGCAGGACAATCTCCTCTGCATTCAGAACCGCAACCATACTCGCCTTTGTGTTAATTGCATTATTTTTGAGGATCGTATTTAAGAGGTGGGTTGAGGTAATACTTGTTATATTTCCTCTCTTGCTGGGACTGCTCTATACAATGGCCGCGGCGGTGCTGCTCAACATTTCTTTCAACTTTGCCAACATTATTGTTGTTCCGCTCTTGCTGGGTATCGGAGTGGACTTCGGCATTCATATCGTCAACAGGACAAGAGACAACCCGGGACCAGATACCCGCATCCTGGAGACCAGTACGTCCCGCGCCGTGTTATTCAGTGCTTTTACAACCATTATCAGCTTCGGAATACTATCTTTTATGCACCATGCCGGGACCGCCAGCATGGGCAAGCTGCTTACCATCTGCATCAGCTTCATGATCATATCCACTCTCCTGGTTCTCCCTGCCTTATTAAAAATATATAATCCTACAAACAGCAGGACCTCTCATAAGGTTGGTTCTCCATAAGTATCACTTGAAAAATCGGTTTTTTCAATTGCTGAAAGCTCTTTTATTTTTTCCTTCAGGCCTGTATTTAATCCGTCAAAACCCTTATCTTTCAGCACCTGCTTGAATTGTGTGCGATTTATGGCCAATTGACTGACACCGGAGACATGAATATCAACAATACGCCAGCTTCCCTTGTTTTCCAGCAGAAAATATATGAGTTCTATTATTTCCTTATTCGCTTTTATCAGATTACTTTTAACCTTCATGACCCGCGGTCGGAATTCAGATTCTGAAACCACTTCGAACTTTTGTCCTTTGTATCGGTGAAAACGCTGGGCGTATTTGGCCACGGTCCAGGCAGTATAGTTTTTCAAGAGTATTTTTCGCTGGTTTTCATCCATATCCTTCCAGTATTTCCCGGTAACTTTTCTGACTATATATGGGAAATCAAAGCTGTTCTTTATGACAGGCTCCAAAAGCCTGTAGCGCCCGGAAAAGCCGAGCTCATCTCCATTTTTCATGGATTCAACAAGAGCGGCATTTAATTTTTCAATTACATCCGCAGCTTTTGACTGAAGAGGCTGTCCCAAAAGAGGCTGCGACGCCAATCCAATCATCAAAATGCAGTAACTGGTGATCCACCCAAATTTTTTCATTTAACTTCCGTTTTGATACTGTATTTCAGAAAAAAATATGATAGCAAAGAAAAACAGGCTCTGCAACAAATGCCTCTGTTCGATTCTGATGACATGGTGCTGGCTATCGTGTATTCTCTCCTGCTGTGAATCCGTATGATGATAATAGCCCGATTCCGCCGGAACCCGGCTCGAATTACAGGCAGAAGCCTGTAAGCAATCTTGTTTATCCGACCCTCTGGCAGAAGTTGGTGGCACTGATCCGTCCATACGCTCCGCGCGTAATCCTGGCCACACTATTCAGCCTTATCGTCTCAGGAATAAATGGAGCCATAGCTTGGCTGGTAAAGCCGGCAATGGACAAAATCTTTGTTGAAGGAAATTACAAATATATATATCTGCTGCCTCTCGGAATTATTATTCTGTTTATACTCCGTGGTGCATGCAGCTTTCTCCAGTCTTACCTTATGCAGACGGCCGGCATGAAACTTGTCCGTGATCTGAGGAACCGGTTTTTCTCTCACCTGGTTCGCCTGCCTGTATCTGTTATATCCCGTTCCACCAGCGGGGATATACTCTCAAGGCTCATGAATGACGTAGGGGCACTGAGTAATGTCCTGTCCCAGAGCCTGAGGTCATTCCTGCTCCAGATACCAACTGTGATCGCCCTCATGGGAGTGGCCCTCTATAGGAGGTGGGAGCTGGCCCTGCTGAGTTTTATTCTGCTTCCCTTTATTGCCCTGGGGACCCGTTTCCTATCCAGACTGGTGCGAATACGCCGGAAGAAGGTCCAGAGATATCTGGCTATCTTGACGCACCGGGTGAACGAGGCTATTCAGGGCCTCAGGATTGTAAAGATATTCGGCATGGAGGAGGTCAAGGATGCCCAGTTTGTAAAAGAAAATCAGGCTACCTATCGTCAGATGGCAAGGGTTATACGCCTGAGAGAAGGGACTAGGTTCCTGATAGAGGTCCTTTCCGGTCTCGCTGTTGCGGCAATTCTGGGTTATGGCGGCAGCCTTGTTGCCAGTGGAGAGATGACCCCCGGAGACTTCTTCTCCATCCTTACGGCCATAGTCATGGCCTTTGCGCCCCTAAAAAAACTGGGCGGGGCCTACACCCAATTACAGGAAACCATTGGTATATTTGAAAGGGTTGACCATTTCCTTGACCAGCAGCAGGAGGAAAGCCGGGGACAGGCCCTTGAGGGATTGCACCGGGAGATCAGGTATGAAAACGTCTCTTTTTCCTATCCCGGGACTGACGTGCAGGTCTTACAGGAAATAGATATCACCATACCTGCGGGTAAGATCTTTGCCATTGTCGGACCCAGCGGGGCAGGTAAGAGTACCTTGGTTGATCTGATCCCGAGGTTCTATAATCCCACTTCCGGCAGGATACTCTGGGATGAGATAGATCTCCGCAATATCTCTCTCGCGGATCTGAGACACCAGATGGCCATAGTCACTCAGGACGTGGTCCTGTTCAGTGATACAATATACGAGAATATTGCGGCAGGCAGATCTGGAGAAGTCACTACAGAAGACGTGGAGAAGGCGGCAAGAGTCGCCCAGGCCCACGACTTCATTACCGCACTTCCTCAGGGCTATGATACGGTGCTGGACGAAAGGGGGCTCAATCTGTCCGGGGGCCAGCGCCAGAGGATAGCACTGGCAAGGGCGGTGCTCAGGAATCCTCCTTTGCTCATATTGGATGAGGCCACAAGCGCCCTTGACAGCGTCTCTGAAAATGCGTTCCAGAAGGCCCTGGACGAAGTAATGAAGGGCAGGACTACAATAGTGATTGCCCACAGGCTTTCAACCATCATCAACGCAGACCAGGTCATAGTTATCGACCAGGGTTGCATAGTGGACCGCGGGACCCATTTGGAATTGATGGAGAGCAGCACCCTTTACCAGGAGCTGTATCAGACTTGGGCCAGCGATAGCGAAAAGAATGGTAGGGGTTCAAATGTTCAGATTTTCGGTAACCCTGAACCCGTAAACGGCTACGGCCAACCTCCTTTTAGGCAAACAGACAATTAGACAAGGCCATGAATTCATCCCCAAGCAGCAGTGAGAACAATCCGGAGATATCGGTCATAGTTCCTGTCTACAACGAAGAGCCAAATATTGAGCCCCTGGTAATGCGTTTGCTGGAGAGCCTTAAGTCAATGGGGCGCGGCTTTGAGATCATCCTGGCAGCAATACAAAAGGTGCTGGAGTGAAGGCCAAACTCAGGGCCACAATGAAGTTCCTGCTGAGAATGGGTCTCAGTGTCTGTCTTCTGGCCTGGCTCATATTAAGGACAAATCCGCATGATTTACTGGCAGCTTTCCTTGATCTGTCATTCTTTGCATGGACCGTTGCCTTTCTGATGTATTTGGCCTCCCAGGTTATAAGCAGTATCCGTTGGTATTTCCTGGCCCATGCCCTGGATTTTACCGGTCCCTGGTCGGCATACCTCAGGTATTACTTTGTAGGTCTTTACTTCAATCTTTTCCTGCCTACCTGCATTGGCGGGGATGTGCTTAAGATGCACTTTATATCCAGGGGAGAACCTAAAAAGCTGAGGGCCACTTATAGCGTTGTTGCGGACAGACTCTTCGGGCTTACTGCCATGTTGTTACTTGGAGCGGGTGCCGTACTCATAGGACATGGCATACTTCCTTATTACTTTGAGCACATTCTTTGTGTCACGGGAATCTGCATCATCGCATCAGTTCTTGGCCTGCCATTGGCCTATAGGCTTCTCGGCAGTGCCTGGCCCGAGATTGGGAAAAGGCTGGCAGTACTCCTGGTATTCTGGGAAAAACCAAAGGCCCTGTTCGCAGGCCTGAGCCTGTCTCTGATTCTTCAGGCCCTTGGTATTGGTGCAGTGACTCTCCTGGCAAAGGACATGGGGCTCAGTCCCCCCCCGGCCTTTTACTTTGCGGCCTTTCCTCTGGTAGCAGTCCTGACAATACTGCCTATAAGCTTTAATGGTATAGGTATCAGAGAAGGCGGCTTCATCTACTTCCTGGGGCTCAAGGGCATATCTGCCGAAAAGGCCCTTACCCTGAGCCTGAGTTTTTTTGCCATACAGATTGCGGCGAGCCTGATAGGAGGTCTTGCTTATGCCTTTGGTCTACATAAAAAGCTGCTCGAAGATTACACTGCAAAGATGTAATTGCTTATTCCTTGAATGAGGGCAGGATCATCATAGTGATTACCACGGTCACGTGGTATTCATTTGGAGTTGATGGAGAGCAGCACCCTTTACCAGGAGCCGTATCAGACCTGGGGCAGTAGTGATTAGAAGGATTCATTATCACCTCACTTCTATCAGCACAAAAAGGGATGGTTATTTTGTGACAGATTCTAAGGAAGCCCACAAGGAATGCAAAAGCACAGATAGGTAAAGGTCGGGATAAGACATTGAGAATAGCTGTAGTGCGTAGAGAGTGCGGACCTGGGCTTGGAGGGGCTGAAGCTTACTGTGCTAACGTGTGTACCTGGTTGACGGAGATGGGCCATAACGTGACAGTAGTGGCGGACAAGTCTCTTTTGCCGGGGCTGCCGTTCTTCAGGGCCCCTGTGTGGGGGAGGGGGAGCATTCTTAAGAATTTGAGTTTTTTTTTGAATGCCAGACAGGTACTTAAAGCGGGCAATTTTGAAAAAAGCTATGGCCTTTCAAGAGTAGCCCCGGTAGACGTCCTTAGAATATCAGATCCGTTACATGCCGCATGGCTGGACCTGGGTTATCAGAAAAGTACCAAGTTCAGACGCCTCAGGCCCAGACACAGGCTGCTTCTCTGGATGGAGGCCAGGGCAATCAAAGAGGCCAAGGCCATTGTAACGAATTCACAGTTAGTAAAAGGCCAGGTGCAACGTTACTACAGTACATGTGCTGAGAAAGTCACAGTTATTTACAATGGAGTGGATCTTAAACGCTTTCGCCCGATGACTCATGAGGATCGGGTTTTGGCAAAAAAATCATTAGGCATTTCAGATGATGCCACAATCTTTGTTTTTGCAGGCTCCGACCTGCGCCGTAAGGGTCTAAGCCAACTCTTGTCCGCTCTTGCCCAGTTCAGAGAACAGCCTTTTATGTTGCTTGTGGCAGGGTCGAGAGGGAACAGGGAACTGAAGAAAAGAATAGAAGGAATGGGCCTGGGTCAAAGGGTTAAGTGGCTGGGATATGTGAAAGATATAGAACGATTATATGCCCTGGCAGATCTCTTTATACTTCCTACCCATTACGACCCATTCGCCAATACCACTCTAGAGGCCATGGCCTGCGGCACTCCGGTTCTCACCACCAGGCAAAACGGAGCCGGGGAAATAGTTGAACAAGTCGCCCACTGGCTTGTGGTGGAAAGGCCCTGCCATAAAAATATAATTGAGGCACTCAATGCATTTACAACACTTCCTGCACAAGAGAGAAGGTTGTTAGGTGAAAAGGCACGTCTTGTAGCTCAAAAGTTTTCTTGGCATAGGCATATAGAAAATCTCATTACCGTGTTACTTTAACAGTCGAAGACGACCAGAGTCGCTCAATGCAACGTGCGGTAAGCCTATTTTTTTAGAGTTTCCAACTGGATATACATGCTAACCGTTTTTTCAACCATCTTTTCACGGCTGAAATTTTCAGCCACATGATATTGGGCCTTTTTGCCTATTAATTTCAGTTCTAACCTCTCCTTTTTGAGGAAGTCGCTCATGGATTTGGCCAGGACTGCGCTATCGTTTGATGGAACCATCGCCCCAATGGTTTCAGGTGTGTTGAATATGTCTATTATGCCATCTGTCTCTGTTGCAATTACCGGAAGGCCCGCTGACATTGCTTCGAGAATTGCCATTCCCAGCCCCTCCCTCCTTGAAGGATGAACAAAACAGTCTAAAGCTCTTAAAACGATAGGTACTTCTTCAGGTTTTTTACGGCCGAGGAAAAATACTCTTGATGTGATGCGTAGTTCATCTACCTGCCTCTTCAGCTCTTCTTCAAGAGGTCCGTCTCCAACAATGACAAGAAATGCTTCAGGCCCTGTGTCTGCCACCTTTGCAAAAGCATGTAACAGGACGCTGTGGCCTTTGGCCTTTTTCAGCCTGGCAACTATGCCGAACAAGAAACCTCTTTTCGGAAGATTCAGCTTTTCTCTGGCCTTCTCTTGACCCATGGCAATGTCATAGGTGCTTGTGTCAATTCCATTATGGATTATGATCAGTTTTTCAGGCAAAAGAAACGGTGCGTTGCAGAGCATATAATTCTTTATTGCTTCGCTTATGCATATAACTTTGTCTATTTTTTTGCACAGATGATTAAATATAAATCTTCTATGCCAATTCCTAAATATGTTTGTATCTCCCAAAGTGTAAATTAATGTTGATGCATCATTCCCGTACGTGGCGAGAGAGGCATTTACAAGAGGTTTATAGCGGTAACAGTGAATAATGGAAATATGGTTTCTTTTTATAAGATTGCGGAGTTTGAATACAGTAAAAGGATTAAAATGTCTGAACTGTTCTTTTGTAAGTCCAAGCGAAATCGCAGAAATTCCATTTCCTGTCATCCTGGAATCATTGCTGTCTCCGTAAAAATAGCCTATCACGGGGTTAAAGCCGCTTCTTACCAGGCCTTTCAATAGGTAATAGTGGACATGTTTGTCGCGCGATGGATCATCCAGCAGGTACAGGCAATTGATAGGGCCTTTTGGTATTAAGATTTCAGCCATTTCTTTGAACATCAGCATATGCTATGCCGGTCGGAACTGCCATAAACAGCCAGTATAACGTTGATGATCCATGTCGAAAGCCATCAGTGAACATGTTGGTTCCCCAAAACATGATCATGAATAACAGACCTGTAGCCATAAGTCCTTTGATTTCAGGGTGATCATTATCCATCCAGCAGTACCACAGCATTCTTGCCTGGATTATTATTGTAATCAGGAGCGCCAGAGCACCCTGTATTCCTGTCTCAATAGCCCTCTCAAGAAATGCATTATGGCCATGAACCAGTCCGGCTTCTTTTATAATGTCCGGCATGAGCCGCTTAATATTTCTTCTTCCAAGCCCGGTCCCTGTAAAAGGGTGTTTCAAGACTTCCTTTGTAAAGGTCAGGTATGTATATATCCTTAATGGAATGGAACCTCCCATATCTTTTGCTTTACGCACTTCCCCTTGAAACATGAGCTTCCAGTCCTCTCTTATGAAATACTCCGTCTTGTCAGAAATAAATAGCGCAGAAACAGTAAGACAGAAAAGCAGGGAGAAGATGGCGAAATATCTCTTGGCTGAGCTGAAAAAAAGGGGTGATACAGCCATGCCGGCAAAGACAGAGATGATAGCTCCACGCCGTGTGGTTGATATCAGCGCAAACAGATTGAGAAGCAAGAGTATCAGACTTCTGGTTCTGTATTGATGCCTCACCAGATATATGAAGGCCACAGCTACTAGAAGGATTAAATATATGCTGATGTGCGTGATTCCATTAAAAAGTGTATTTGAATAACTAAAAATAAAAATTCTATCTCCGATACCGGCCGACTCAAGATTTGTATCGGTGTCCAGGAACCAGAATTCACCTTGACTAAAAAGCCACTGTGACATGAGTCCCAGGTAAAAAACCAAAAAAACCACATTGGCAGCAGTCACTATCTCCAGCCAGTTAGTCTTTCTTCCATATTTTTCAGAGAAGAGGAGCAGTGAAATGAACATACCAAAATTCAGTAGATATTCACTACAAAATATCCTGAGAGAATATTCCGGGTCCGGGCTCATGAATATGGATATAAACGCAGTGACAGATAGAAATCCCAATGCCCAGGAGAGAGGATGGCGAAAAAACTCGCGTAAAAGAGCGCATGCTTTACTAAATTTATTTTCGCCGGAACTGGCAATGGCATACAAGCATGTAATAATTATGAGAATGGAAAGGACCTTTCTTGGGGCGGTGCCTCCTATATGAAAGGGGATAATTACCAGGAGAATAAAGAAAAAGGATTTCAAGAGACGTTCAGCATGCATTCCGTTTTCTCTTTAATCTGGTTCCTACCCCTTCGCGCAGATTTTTTAACACCCATTTTCACAGATACGAAAAGCGCCGAAATTTTCCCTAATCATGCCGTCCAAACGATTTCTACGAGTTTATCATCATAAACATCCCTTCCCGGTATATCAACAAATTTCCTGAATAGCTGAGGAGTAAGCGTATTCTCAAAGTGTCTCAGGTCACTTGCTAAGCCGAGCTACGGGCTGGAGAAGTAAAGCGTAATTTCTCTGATATCTCTGAGGCATGGACGGTATTGCATTGGGAGCCGAGATGGGATATTGAAAAGGGACTGAAAGCTATACTGAAATGGTTTATGGGCAACATGCTCTTAAAATAATTTAGTGACAGATAATCTTTACTTAAACAACAAGCGTGTCCTTGTCACCGGTGCTTGTGGCACAGTGGGGCGTGAGCTGGTGCGACAGCTTTTCGAAGTTTATCAGGTGGGCGAGGTCGTAGCCATAGATAACAACGAGAGCGAACTTTTCTCACTGGAACAAAAGTTCTCAAAATTGGGTAATGCCCAATTTGCCCTCGGCGATATTCGTGACCGCGAAAAAGTCATACGGCGTATGCGCGGGATTGACGTTGTTTTTCATGTTGCTGCATTTAAGCATGTTATTTTGTGCGAACGCTCTCCATTTGAAGCGGTTCAAACAAATATCCAAGGTGTTCAGAACATTATCCATGCGGCTTATGAAAATAAAGTCAAAAGAATTATTTTTACCAGCTCGGACAAGGCAGTAAATCCCACCAGTGTCATGGGAACATCCAAGCTGATGGGTGAACGACTGATGACAGCAGCAAATAGTAACCAGCGCGGCGATGGACCTATTTTTACTTCGACGCGATTTGGTAACGTATTGGGTTCACGAGGATCCGTGGTGCCCATCTTTGTTGAGCAAATCCGTCAGGGTGGACCGGTTACCCTAACACATCCAGAAATGACCAGGTTTATTATGAGTATCTCCCAGGCTGTTAAGTTAGTGATTGACTCTAATTTTTTAGCAAGGGGGGGTGAAGTTTTTATAACCAAAATGCCGGTATTGAGGATAGTAGATTTGGCTCACGCCATGATCAGGCTTTTAGCACCAAAATTCGGCCACGATGCTGAAAAAATTACCATTAAGATAATCGGAACAAAGCCTGGTGAAAAAATGTATGAAGAACTTATGAGTAAAGAAGAGACGCGCAGAGCACTGGAGTTGGATGATTATTTTGTTGTGTTGCCGGCATTTCGCAGCATCTACAGAGAAATCCAATATGATTATCCAAACGTCATTTCCATGAAGGTGGAACATCCGTACGTTTCTTCCCAAGAGAAAATCATGTCTCCGAAAAAGATCGAGGAGTTTCTGACAAATAACAACTTGCTTGATTTGCAGTATGAGAAATCCGAGCACCCGGGTAAAAGATACTGGCCATAAAAGGAGGAGGTATGCATGTTCTTATTCTGGGTGGCGACGGATATCTCGGCTGGCCAACAGCCATGTATTTTTCTCAAAGGGGATACGATGTAACAGTAGTAGATAATTATTTCCGCCGCAATGCCTGCACCGAACTTGATGTGGGCATGCTGTATCCTCTACCTACCCTGATTCAGCGTTCTAAAATCTGGTATAAACATACAGGACGTGAAATTAAGGTTGTAATTGGCGATCTTACCAATCCCGAACTTGTGCGCTCGCTTTTCAATGGAACGATAGAATACACTTGGGCCATAAAGAAAACATACACAGGGGTCCCTGAAACCGTGATCCATTACGCCGAACAGCCTTCCGCTCCATATTCATTGATCAACTACAAATACGCAAACGTAACCATTGCCAATAACCTGATCATCACGAATAATCTGATGTTCGCGATAAAAGATTTTAGCCCTGATACGCACATCATCCACATCGGCACCATGGGAGAATATGGCACGCCGAATATTGATATAGAGGAAGGATGGATCGAAATTGATCATAAAGGAAGAAAGGATAAATTTCTTTTTCCCCGCCAGGCTAGTTCTCTGTATCATACTACTAAAATCATGGATACCGATTTGATGTGGTTTGGTATACGGACGTGGGGCCTACGCGTAACAGATCTGATGCAGGGTCCAGTATACGGCATAGAAACCGAAGAATCAAAAATTGATGAAAGTCTGCGTACGATTTTTAATTACGATGAAATTTTTGGGACGGTCTTAAATCGATTTATTGTCCAGGCCATAGTCGGTTATCCACTGACGGTTTATGGGAAAGGAGGACAAACCCGTGGTTATCTGAATATCACCGACACCTTGCAATGTGTTCATGCGTCGGAAAAAACGCCGGCCAAAAAAGGAGAGTTGCGTATTTTAAACCAGATCATGGAAACCTTCAGTGTTAATGATTTGGCTGAAAAGGTCAGGGAGGTTGGCATAAAACTTGGTTATGAGGTAAAAATCGATCACCTTGAAAATCCCCGCAAAGAAGCTGAGGACCACTATTACAATCCTACTTACCACGGGTTGATCGATCTTGGCGTCAAACCCCATTATCTTACACACCACGTGTTGGAGAGAATGTTTCAGATAGTAGAACAATACAAATCCAATATTCGTAAAGACGTTATTTTTAAAAATATAAAATGGTAAAAGGACGAGTTTTTCTTGAGGTACTGCTTCCTTTATGGTATCAGACATCATATGGTTTCGGTCTTTTTGCTGTTTTCTGATCTATCCTTAGCCTCTTTTTATGAATCTTCTCTGTCACTTTAGTTTCAAGCAAATGAAGCAGATCCTGTCTTCCTGCCCAGTTAATACATCTTCTTGTATAGTATTCAAAAATTTGTTTTGTCAGTTTATCACGGACTTCCCACCATTCAAGGGAGGCACAAAGATTGATTAGGTCTGAGAGCCTTTCTCTGTCTGAAAGCCGTTTTTTTATTTTTGCTCCGTCAAGATCAAAAATTGTAAATGTTGTAGGACTTGATAAATCAAAATAGAAATTTGATATTTTGCAGTCTCCGTGAAACACACCTTTTTCATGCATTTCCCACACGAAATCAGAGAGCTTTGACAGAAAACCTGGTGCGGCTTCATAGTCTTTCAAGGTTTTTCTTATCATGTCTGTATTGTGCCTACCTGCGCCAATCCATACATAAATTGCTGCACCGTAAATTTCATTCCAGGGGTCTCCCATGTCAACAGCGGCCAGAGGCAATGGAGTCGGGATATGACGGACTATAAACTCCCATGAAATATTCCATGTCTTGATCGCTCTTGAAGTCCTAAAAAGATATGAGCAGGCATTAAGATGGCCTGAGCATCTGTATATTTTCAGGAAATAAGGAGATCCTCCTATCTCTATTTTGACAGCCATTGTGTGTCTTGAATTCTTGATAGTGCCTTTTTTTATTGGAATATTTTTATTAGAAAGATCCTCAATAAATCTAATAACCTCGTTCGGGGTTTGACGCGATGACAACAGGAATTTTTTATTATTGCGTTTTTGTTTGAGAGATCTCTGTATGCGTCCAAGGCCTTTTTTTGACCAATGGCGTCTCATACGGGAAAAAGCATGCTCTTGTACCTGAAATCTCACTGACCTGGCCTTAAGTTCAACCCAATCATGCGACAATATGGCAACTAACCTCAATATTTCACGGCGAGAAACCTTGCCCCAAAATGGAGGCAATATATAGCTTAATTGTTTAAGGCGCTCTTTTGTCAAGAGTGGCCTTGAACGAAGATGTGCTCTGTGAAGATCAATTATGAAAAAACATCTTTTCTCATGGTCATATATCACATTGTTTAGGTGGAAGTCAGGCTGGAAAAGTCCGGCATTTGAAAGTTCGGTGATCAATTGATAAAAAGAGTAAATAACGTCCCGTTTTTCCCTGAGTTGCAGGTTAGGCCAGGTTGATTCCAAAAAGGACTCAAGGTCTTGGCCGATTGCCTTTTTTGTCACAAAATAGCTACACTCCTTTGATGAACCGTGAGCCAGTGGAGGGGCAGTTAGGCCGTGCTGATGTAATGCCTTGGCAATTGTCCATTCCTTTTTTCCAGGATCACGAAGTCTCAGAACAGGCGGCTTAAGCAAAAATACCTTTATGAAAAGATCTCTATTGCAGTAAACTCTCCTTCTCGGCGTTTCCTTTACAAGTAACGTTTCGTTTGAACTCAAAAGCTTTTCAAGGTCAAAGTCGGTGCCAAAGGCATCCCCGTCTCTGGAATCAGATAGTATTGGAGGTCGAGCTGACATTTTCATGTAAATGATTTGATAAAGACCTTGATTTTTTCTGCCCTGGCCTCCCAAGAATAACGCTCTGCTTTTCGCCATGCAGACAAGGCCAATTTGTGCCTCAATTTTGAATCTTTTGACAGTCTGGCGACTGCGTTGGCTAACGAAACCGCGTCATCAGGCTCAAAGAAAAGGACCTCGTCCTCTGTGACAATTTCACGAATACTGGGAAGATCAGAGGCAACAATGGCGGTTTTGGCGGCCATGTATTCGAGAAGTTTTAATGGAAAGGTGTAAGATCGACTAAAAACAGTATCTGCTGAATTTGGAAGTATTGTTATTTGGGCCTCTTTTAACACGGCCCTAGCCTCCGGGTTTGAGAGGTATCCTAGGCATTTCACTCTATTTTTGATATGATCAGGCAGTTTTTCTTTGAGAATGTCGCCGACCAGAATGAGCTTGATGCCTTCAAGGAGCTCAAGAGAGTCAATAAGGGTCTTAAGTCCTTTCCATTTATAATAGGCAGTGCCCACGTAGCATATGGTATCTACCGGACCGGGAACAAGTCCTTTTTCCAAATTCTTATCATAAAAAGTGGCATTAGGGATTATGGAAATTGGAACATTCCCGTATAGCTCCTGCCATCTATATTTGAGATTCCGGTTGACACAGGCTATTCCCTTGACCATTTGGCAAAGTTCTTTCTCCATTCGAAATAGATCTGTACGGTCAGGATGTTTATCACTGAAAATTTCATGAAGCTCATAGACAACTGGGAGCCCCTTGCCCGCAAGGTCACGGGCCAGTCTAGGGTGTCTAAGCCAGAGTAAGTCCGGCCTAATACTTCTTAACATTTGCCTGAGCCTGAGTGAAAACCACTTGTTCGAGACAAAAGGACCTATTTTTCTTTTAAGGTCAATTACCTCCATTCCTTTAGGTTTTTCAAGATCAAACCAACTGAAAATATCTCCGACAATTTCTGCTACAAGAGTAATGGGTAAAAACTTTGCCAGAGCAGTGCAGGTACCTACTACCTGCACGCACCGGGCCTTCTGTGATGGTAGAGGCTCTGGATACGCATAAAGAATTTTGATCATTTTGTCCTTACGTTTTATACTTCAAGAAAAGCTCTTTGGCTCAAACTGGTTTTTGCGGCCCGGAATACCTCTTCAACACTGATTATGGACATGCAGTTTGGATCATTACAATATTTTTGAATACATGGCGAGCATGGTTTAGGCTTCCTTATGACCTTGTGGATTTCGAGGTCCTGGTATGGTCCTGTATGACGCGCAGTACTTGGCACAAAAAGAGATATTGTAGGGGTCTTCAGTGCCACTGCAATATGAAAAGGGCCTGTATCATTGGTTATAAAGAGATCCAGCCCTTTGAGCGCGGCAGGCAGCTCTTTCAGGGGCAGGCGCCCTGCAAGGTTGATTATTCTGGATTTCCGACTGGAGACAGTTGTTATCCCTTCAGCTATCTCCTTGCCAATCTTTTCATCTCCAGGTCCTCCGAACAGTATGATATTAACATCTTCTGAATCAGCCAAGAGTCTCTTCCCAAGTTCTGAAAAGTGCCTCTTTGGCCACGCCTTATATGGTCTTGAGGCAGATATCTGAAATCCTATTCTTTTGTTTTTTGCATAGTTGCGTCCCAGGCCATTAAGCAGATCATCCCAAAATGTTTCTACCTCTTCAACCACTACATGCAGTACCAGACGCTTATCTCGTGGGGAATCAAGTTTTACCTTGAAAAGTGTGCGTAACACGTCGAGCCTCTGTTCTATTACATGTACTTCATCTCTGTATGGGACCCTTACATTAAGAAACGGGGCAACGGTTTCATCCTTAAAACCGATACGGGCAATAAAAGGAATCCGGGCCAGGTAGGCGGCCTGAACAGGGCAGGGATCACTGTCATGAAATACCAGACACAGATCGTAATTTCCCGACTTGATTCTGTTTAACAGGGAAAACAATCTCTTGTACCCTCCGTAATAGGGAACTACTGACCTGATATCAGGATTGTTTTCAAAAAGTACGGAAAATTTTTCCCTGACCATGAAATCTATGGATGCATTTGGAAGAATGCGGTGCGTAGTTCTCACCGCTGGTGTGGAGAGCAGGGTGTCTCCTATGGCAGTTGAGGAAACTGCCAATACATTACTGATCTTGTCGGGGTTAAGTTCATTGACTGTTTTTTTTCTTTCCTTTTTCTTCCCCTTTGTGATCAGAACAGCCTTCCATGCTGCCTTGTTTAAGAGTTTCATGGCAGCACCGCCTTGAACTGGGCCATCCACTTGGCCAGGATGAAAAGTGACCACAACTGGCGTGCCTTAAGTCCATTTTTTCCAATTTCAGAGCTGAGCAGATTGGATACACCCTGTTTTTCAAAAAGCCTGTAGAAGTCATCCGGGGCATCCATAATTACTTCTTGCACCTTGTTTTTCAGCGGTCCCCCAATCCACCGGGCCAGGGGTATGGAGAATCCCTTTTTAGGTCTTTCGAACATGGCTTTTGAAATACGGTCGGAAAAGGCATCTCTCAGGATGCGTTTTCCCTTTCTGTCCGTTGTCATGCGGTATTCTGATGGAAGGCTAAGGGCAAATTCCAGAACATCATGATCAAGAAAGGGAGATCTCAATTCAAGTCCGTGGGCCATGCTCATGTGATCGGAATAAAACAGGATGTCTCCGGGGAGATAGGTGTTTATATCGGTAATCTGGAGCCTGTCAAGTTCGTCGTCTCTGATTTGGTTGTAGAATGATCCAATTAGATCAATGGCAGTGGGATGCACGGTTTTTCCCGCCAGGGGACCGCTTGGATTAAACAGCAACTTTCTGGAGCTTGAAGGAAAGATTTCAAGAAAGGCAAGATAGCGCATCGGCTGATTAAGCAGAAGCGCTCTGTCGGCAGACCTTGCAGGAAAACTCTTTTTTTTGCGTCTGCGGTTCAGGATGCTCTCTGCCCAGGTGCTGATTTTTCTTAGCTGGCAGTAAGGATGCCGGAGAGACAGTCTTTCAAGTCTTTTAATGAATATACAGTGGCCATAGCGCTTGTATCCTCCAAAAGCCTCATCGCCCCCGTCTCCTGTAAGGGCGACCTTGACTTCTCCTGATGCAAATTTGCTCAGGAAGTAGAGGGGAATAGCCGTTTCATTAGAAAAGGGTTCTCCAAACAGGGCAAGGATCTCCGGTCCTTCTAAAAGGGACTCCGAGGATAGATAAAACTCATGGTGATCCGTGTTCAGATGATCTGCAATCTGTCTGGCATAAGGCAGTTCATTGAACTTCTCATCTTCAAAACCTATTGAAAAGGTCTTTACCGGCCCTCGCAGTGCCATGGCGGCAACAGTGAGGGAAGAATCAATGCCACCTGAAAGAAACGCCCCCAGGGGCACATCTGATACCAGACGTCTGACCACAGCCTGATCAAAACGCTCTTTTGTTTCAATACAGGCCTGCCCGTAATCCATGTTTTTCTTTGCCGGATTCATTGACCAGAATGGAGCATTGTTAATTATTCTGCCTTTTTCCACTTCCAGGAGATATCCGGGAGGAAGCCTTCTGATTTCTTTAAATGCACAGAAGGGATGAGGGACGTAGCGAAGGCTCAAAAACAGGTCCAGGGCGTCAGGATCAATCTTCCTGTCACATCCGGAAAGTGTAAGAAGTGCCGGAATTTCCGACGCAAAGAAAAAACCGGAACTGTTTTCAACATAGAATAGAGGTTTTACTCCAAGCCTGTCCCGCACAACAAGAACCCTTTCACTGTTATGGTCAAGCGCACAGAAAGCAAACATTCCTTTTAGTTTTTCAATGCCTGCCTTGCCATATATCCTGATGATATTTGCCAGCACCTCTGTATCTGAGCGCGTGGTGAAAACACACCCCTTTTTTTCGAGCTCGTGTTTCAGCTCTGAAAAGTTGTAGATTTCACCGTTAAAAATTACTGTTATTTCTCCTGTGGCATCCGTAAGCGGCTGAGCTCCTCCTTTGATATCGATGATTGCCAGTCTTTTGTGGGCAAGACCTGTCCTATTGTCAAAATAGATGCCGCTTCCGTCAGGTCCTCTATGCGAGAGAAGAGAAGATGCCTCCTCAAGACGCCTTTGAGTACCTGATAGGCTGTTTTCTTTTAAGGAGTATCCTGCTATTCCGCACATGATATAGCGTTAAATAGTGTTAACTGGCCAATAGTTGCTTTAGAAATATTATATTGCCTGTGTTTTTACAATTTATTTAAGTGGTATCTATCTTGGAAAGGTAGTTCTTTGATGTTTACACGATTTTCTTTATTATAGTGCAACTTGATAATTGACCCAACGGCTTGTAGGCTTTCGATACCGCTACGGACGGGTCCAAAGCGGCAGAAAATATTGTGATACACGGGAGAATAGCTTACCTTTTCCTTCGCAGAATTCAAAGGGAAAACCGATAAAAAGATCTTGTATGAATAACTCGAAGATTGCAATAATAGATGGAGGTAGGCTTGAGGTCAACAGGGCGTTTCTCCCGCTCCTTGAATCCAATGGTCTTGCAACTTTTAAGGCGCTGATGTCGCACCCGGGACACGCGGTGGCAAAGTGTGCCATTAAAGAGCGAAATACCGTTCGGCTTGATCTCGAAACGGAGAGCGGAGAAAAAAGGGCTTTTTTTCTTAAACGCTATACGTTGCCCAAGATACGGGAAAGGTTGAAGGCATATCTCAGGCTGAGGCGTCCGGCTCCTGGTGCCGGGCAGGAGTGGCATGCCATGTGGATTTTTTTACAGCTTGGCCTTCCCGGGCCTGTACCGGTGGCCTGGGGCCAGGATGGTGAGAGTTCCTTGGTCCTCTCAGAGGGTGTGAGTCATGTGATGAGACTCAGTGAGTGGGCAGAAAGGAATTTTGGGGAAGGGTCTCATAGAAACACACAAGCCATTTCGGCAAAACATAGGATCATTGAAGAAGTAGCGAATATCGTGGCAAGGATGCACGCAGAGGGACTGCACCATCAGGATCTATACCTCTGCCACTTTCTGTGCGGCTCAGAGCAGGACGGCCTGCCTCTGACCCTCATAGACCTGCAGCGAGTGGAACGTTATAGAAGGCTGCCCAGGAGATGGCAGGTAAAAGACCTTGCTCAACTGCACTTTTCCTCGGCACAATACTTAACCAGGCAGGATATACAGCGTTTCTGGAAGACTTACAATTCAGTTTATCATTCCAGAAGAGGGATGATTCCGCTCTGGCACTCAGTACTCAGGAAAAGTGAGCGTATCAGGCGTCATACACTTAAACACGGGCTGTAATATTTTCCATACTATACGTAATCGTCAGCATTTCTTGGCAGCCTGCGGACAGGAAGCGAATAATCACATTGAAGGATAAGATAAGGAGCAATGAGGGATAGCACATACATACTCGGTATCTCATGTTTTTACCATGACAGCGCTGCCTGTCTTGTCCGAGACGGCGATATTCTGGCCGCGGTCCAGGAGGAGCGATTCACACGAAAAAAACATGACCCGAAATTCCCGAAAAACGCGATCAAGTATTGTTTAGAGGAAGCAGGCATTGCGATTCAAGACCTGGATCACGTGGTTTTCTATGACAAACCCTTCCTGACTTTTGAACGTCTCCTCATGAGTTACTTGACAGTAGCCCCTAGAGGCCTTCGCTCCTGGCTGGAGGCCATGCCTCTGTGGCTCGGGCAGAAGCTGCATATTCCAAGAATTATATACAGAGAAACAGGCTATGAAGGGGATATCCTCTTTACTGAGCACCATGAAGCCCACGCGGCCTCTGCCTTTTATCCGTCGCCCTTTAAAGAGGCGGCCATTTTGACCATTGACGGCGTGGGGGAATGGGCTACTGCAAGTTGCGGATTTGGAAAGGATGAGGACATTACTTTGCTGAAAGAGCTCCATTTCCCCGATTCTCTCGGGTTGCTTTATTCCGCCTTTACTTATTTTTGCGGGTTCAAAGTCAACTCCGGCGAATACAAGCTCATGGGTCTGGCCCCATACGGCGTGCCCCGGTACAAAGATCTCATCCTCTCGGAATTGGTAGATCTGAAAGAAGATGGCTCCGTCCGGTTAAATCTCTCTTACTTTGATTTCCTGGGCGGCCTGCGCATGACGAACAGGCGCTTTGCCAAACTCTTTGGCGGCCCTCGCCGCAGACCTGAAACGGACATCACCCAAAGGGAAATGGACATTGCTGCAAGTATTCAAGCCGTTATCGAAGAAACCGTCTTAAGAATGGCAAACCATGTTTACAAAGAAACAAATCAAAAAAATCTCTGCCTTGCGGGTGGGGTGGCCCTTAACTGTGTTGCCAACGGCCGGATACTGAGGGAAGGTCCCTTTGAAGATATATGGATACAGCCTGCTGCTGGAGATGCCGGTGGAGCGCTGGGAGCAGCCCTATCCGTTTGGCACCGGTATCTTGTAAATAAAAGGCCGGATCCTATAGGCTATGATAGTCAGCAGGGATCATATCTCGGACCTTCTTTTTCCAATGAAGCAGTCAAAATGTTTCTTAAAAGCGAAAATTACCCCTATCATGAACTCGACTCAGGTAAGAGAGCCAAAATCATTGCCGAGCAGATCTCTGAAGGAAAGATCGTGGGATACATGACGGGACGCATGGAGTTTGGGCCAAGGGCTTTGGGGGCGAGGAGCATTCTTGGAGACCCCAGGCGGGAAGATACCCAGACCGTCATGAACCTTAAAATAAAGTACCGGGAATCTTTCAGGCCGTTTGCCCCTTCTGTATTAGAGGAAAAGGCCTCCGAATACTTTGACGTAGACAGGCCAAACCCGTATATGCTTCTGGTTGCGGGTGTCAGGGAGGAAAGACGTCTTCCTCAGCCCTTTGGTGAGGGAATGTCAATGCTGGAACGCCTCAAGGTGAAAAGAAGCGACATACCGGCCGTCACTCACTTGGATTATTCTGCCCGCCTCCAGACAGTAAATCAAAAACAGAAGCCTGACTATCACGCCGTCATCTCAGAATTTGAGAGATTGACCGGCTGTGCAGTGATAGTCAATACGAGTTTCAATGTCCGAGGAGAGCCCATCATCTGCACGCCGCAGGACGCTTACCGGTGTTTTATGCGCACAGATATGGATGTGCTGGTCATGGAAGACTGTATATTGTTTAAGAAGGAACAACCGTCCTGGGAAGAAAAGGGAGACTGGCGTAATGAACTGGAACTCGACTGACAGCAGAGAAATCCGGAGATTCGGACTAGTTGCCTTTGTCTTGTTTGGGTCTCTGTGCGCTTTGGGGCTTTGGAGCAAAAGACTTGTTCCTTTTTACATCTTTGGTTTATTATCTATTTTAGGGTGTGGTTTCATTTTGGTTCCTTCCCGCTTAAGGCCTATCTATGCTGGATGGCTAAAAATTGCTCACTTCCTGGGAACAATTGTAACCGTCTTGATTCTCACCCTGGCATACTATCTGGTGATTACCCCTTCGGCTCTTATAAAGCGGATTTTTGGCGGGCGCCCACTTCCTGTAATGCCTGATAGAGAGACTTCGTCTTACTGGGTAGACCGCGCGGAACCTGCGCAACCCAAGGAACGGTTTATAAAACGATATTAGGAGAGAGATATGGCGAATCAATCCATCATAACCGAATTCTGGGAATTCCTGAAGGTCAGCAAGCGTTATTGGCTATTGCCCATTGTGTTGGTTCTTGTCCTTTTAGGTGCACTGATTGTTTTCACGGAGAGTAGTGCAGTGGCACCATTTATCTATGCCCTGTTTTAATCCATAGATTTCGCAGATTACTGCATGCGTAATTGTCATTGCAAGCGAAATGGAAAAAGTAAGGGGAAAGCGAATCAAAATCTGTTTGGGGCTGGGTATTGTATTGCTCAGTTTTTGCATTTGGTTTTTTCCCAGCAATGTCGTGGAGCTGATTGCGCGACACCGCCATGTCCTGCTTGGCAGATACTCCGTGGAGAGGTTTTCCCTTTTCTTTTTTCTCACGCCGATCCTTTGGCTTGCTGCTTATGCCCTTTGGGCCTCGATAAAGCTCAGCAGTAAACAAGTGGCCTTTCGTGTTGTAGCCCTCGTGTTTTCGGTTATCCTTGCCACGCTGGCGACCCATATCCTGGGACAGCTTACTCGCAAACCGCGTTATGTCGAAAAGGAAGTAAAATTCCGAAAGGATTGGCCGGGAGGGGACCAGATCCATGATGTTGTACGCCACCGTCCCCCTAACAGACTTTACAGAGTCCGTTACGCCGATGTCCCGCCTGCTGCCCGCTCCTATCCCGATGCCCCACAAGGATACCCTGCGGTTGACCTCACCCTAACGGTCGATGCCCGTGGATACCGGAACCTCACCAGTTTTGAGCAGTACGATATTGTTACAGTGGGTGATTCTTTCACAGAAGGGTCACGGGTATCCGACGATGAGCCGTGGCCTGTTCTCTTGGGGAAAAAACTGAACCGCAACGTCTACAATCTGGGGATTTCGGGCGGTCGGCCGGACTATTATCTTAACGTATTTCGTGCTTTTGGCCTGGATCTCAAACCAAAGATTGCTATCTTCATGATTTACGAAGGAAATGACTTTAAAGGCATCAGACTTAAAAAGGGTTCGACCAGCCCGGAACAACCTTTGGGTAAAAGGATTGAGAAGGCCATCAAATATTCTCCTGTTGTAATGGGTTTCAAAACCGCATTTATCAAGTACCTGGGCCCCATCAATGCCCACGGCCCGGTCCCCGGTGTTGAAATACTCTCCTGGATGCCTGTTGAGGTGCCCTCTGGTCCTGATGCCAAGTACTATGCTTTCAGGCCCAAGCGTCTGACACGCCTATATTGGACCGAATGCGAATTTCGACAATCCGTTGGCTGGACCAGCGCGGCCAAGGTTTTTAAAATGATCAAAGATATCTGCGATCGGGAGGGGATCCGCCTGGTTTTCGCATATGCCCCCAGCAAACCCCATGTAGTAATGCCTTTGGTAAAAGAAAACATTTCACCGGAACATCTGCATGCCTTTGCTTCATTCAAAAAACGCGGGCTGCCTCCGCCTGAAGAATTCAAGAACAAACTGTACGACCGATTGGGGACCCAGGAGAAAGTCTTGCGCGAATTTTGCCAAAACCAGGACATCGAATTTGTCAGCACTACTGCCGCGTTGCAGAAAATGGCTGCGGGAGGTCGTCAGGTCTACTACACCTATGACCAGCACTGGACTCCCCTTGGACATATTACTATCGCAGACGAATTGTTCAGGTACTTCACTGCTGAAAAGGATAGCCTTTCGAAGGGTTTCGATCGCGAGTAAAATTACATTGTCGCAGTAAAGCACAACTAACAAAAAATGACCTGAAAGTGGTATGCGAAAACGGGGAGTTATTTCTTTTTGAATATCATCACCATTGACGGGCCGGCCGGGGCCGGCAAGAGCACGGTCAGTAAAGAACTAGCAAGGCGCCTGGGGTACACGTATCTCGATACGGGAGCCATGTACAGGGCGGTGGCCTGGGCTGCCTGGCAAAAAGGACTGGACGCCGGAGACGAAAAGGCTCTTTCAAAGCTATGCAATAATTTGAGGCTGGGATTCCGTGGGGACCATATCCTGGTGAACGGAAAGGATGTCTCGTCCCTTATTCGCACCCCTGAAATGGACAGGCTCTCTTCAGCGGTTTCCAGGGTTGCCGTGGTGAGGGAATATCTGACCAGAATGCAGAGAGACCTCGGCAGGCAGGGTCAATTAGTGGCGGAGGGCAGGGATATGGGCACAGTGGTCTTCCCGCAGGCCGCCCACAAAATATTTCTCACGGCCTCTGCCGAAGAGCGGGCCAGACGACGGAAGAGGCAGTTGGAAAATCAGGGAGAAGAGGTAGCATACGAAGAGATACTGGCCCAAATCAAGGCCAGGGACAAGGCGGATTCAACGCGCTCTATCGCACCACTCCAGGCCGCCCCTGATTGCATTGTAGTGGATTCATCCGATCTCACTGCAGAAGAGGTCCTTGAGAAGATACTATACGAAATCAGGGACCGGAATGTGTCGTCAGGCATGACTCATTCTTAGGGAATCTCACGCTTGCTATACTGGGAAAAAGTCCGCCCAGTGGTTTTTTTAGGGGTCTGCCGGGTGGGCCTGCCTTAACATCTGTTGCAGCAATAGAGCATCTGTTGCAGCGCTTCCATCGTCAGTATTATCGAAATATATAAAAGTTTCAATATCCCACTCCTTGATGATGCTCAGCCACTTGCTGAGCATTTCTTTCCCGTAAAGGCCGTGATAAAGTTCATGGGTGCCGTGAAGACGTATATAGGCAAAGTCTGCTGTAACCTCTATACTCATTGGGTATCGACCGGCAGTGTCACTTACTACCCAGGCCACATTCTGCCTACTCAATATATCCCAGACTCCGGGCTCGTGCCAGGATGGATGCCTGGCCTCCAGGGCGATCTTTGTATCCAGGGGTTGCATTGCCAGAAATCCTGTCAAAAGGTCTTTGTCGAACTTCAGAGACGGGGGGAGTTGAAATAGTGCCGCACCCATCTTTTCTCCAAGCGGCTTTATATCATTCCAGAATCTGTCGATGGAATCCTGTGATACATTCAGCCGCCTGATATGTGTGAGAAAACGGGGTGCCTTTACTGCCCATAAGAAATTCGGAGGAGTACGTCTGTACCATCCCTCCCATGTGCTTTGAGGAAAAGAGCGATAGAAGGATGCATTCAGCTCTACAGTGAGGAGTTTTGTTGAGTAGGTCTCAAGATATTTTCTTTTAGATGTCCCGGGCGGATAGAGTCTTTTGACAAAGCTTTCATAATTCCAGCCGCTGGTGCCGATGTGGATGTCAGACATTGTCATAGGCCCAGTTTTTTCTGCTTTTTATCCAGGTAGAGTTGATTTCCATAACATTGATTGATAGCTTATTAACTATTGAAATTATACCGCGACTGATTACTTGCAGTAAACGGCCAAAATGAAAAAAGACTTCTTTGAATTTCTCGAAAACCATCCGTCACTTCAGCATCTGACTCATGCAGAGCGTCTTGATCTGGCCCGTTCCATCGAGCAGGAGTACCTTGTTGGAGTCCTCTCGGGCATTATACAAGATGTTGAAGAAATTATAGGGATTGATCCCAGGCTTGAAGAAAAGAGGATACTTGAGATTGCTGCGGAAAAGATCACAAGAAGTCTCAAGGCCGAAGCCGCATCCATACGGCTCTTTGATCCCAAATCTCTGCGCATGACCTGCTTTGGTACACACCAGATTTCCGAAGCCGAATGCAAAATCGCCGTTCCTTTTGAGGATTCCGTCTCAGGACAGGTGGCCAGAGAAAACAGAAGCATCTCCATTCCGAGCCTCCTTAAGGACCAGCGCTTCAAGATCAAAAGCATAGTAAAAGATAAAGGATTTCATTCCCTCTTGGCGGTCCCTCTTCACATTCCAAGGTTTTTTGGTTCGGAAGGAGACATTCTCGGCTCCCTTCAGATTTATTACCAGGAGGATAACCGGGAGTTCGATCCCTTTGAAATCATTCATGCTGAGCTCCTGGCCCGCAGAGTAAGTTATGTCCTGGCCAAAAAAAAGATCCTGGCCCTGCAGAGGCTGAATGCGCACAAGGAGAAAATGGCGGACAGGATCTTTGTAAAGCTGAGTAACCGGGAAGGGGTCAAGCTGAAAGACCTGTTCATGGAACTGATCCCGGTGCTTGGTGAATATCTGCAGGTCAAGAGCTGTTCTCTGTTCTCAGTATCCAAGGATCAGGAGTTTGTCCGTCTGGAGGCAGGGTATCCTATGGATAAAACGTATCACCAATTGGGTTATGCCTTTACAGTAAGCCATCACCCATACTTCCAGACCGCTATCCGGGGGGCGCCGGAATACGAAGACCACCCCTTTGAGCGGATCGATTCAGGCTATCTATTGATCAAAGATCCTGAGAGGAGCCGCTTCACCAGCCCAGGTATGCGAAAATTTGCTCAAAGGCATCACATTCATTCCATCCTGATTGTCCCTCTCAAGGCTAACGAGATCACCCGTTATCTGATGGCCTTTTATGCTACGGAAAAGAAGTCATCATTTACCAATGAAGAGATTGACATGCTGACTTTTTTTGGAAAAGAGGTCATGAAGGCCTTGCGGTTGGAGCTACTGGACGATGTCCTGCACGATTTCAAAAATCCGGCAATTGCTATCACCGGATTTGCCGCCAAGGCCAGGAATCTGATGGAATCGAAAGACCTCGAAACGGTGCGGAACAAGTTGATAACATACCTGGACATCATCCTTAAGGAAACGGTCCGCATGCAGGATATGGCACTGACCATGAGATTGGAAGGCCGGGAAGAGGTCCTGGATATCGGCCGGATCGCAGAAGAACGGTTCAGGCTTAATAAAGAAGCCGTTCGGCAATCATGGCGAAGATACATCCGGATAGAGCCCCCTGAAATTGAACCGAAAATATTGGTCTATTGTTCGCGGTTCGGGCTGGAACGAATACTGGACAATCTCTTGAATAACGCTGTCAATGCCGTCCCGAAGCAGGGAGGCATTCTGGCCCTGCGCTGTTATGTAGAGGAAACCATGGCCTGTCTCGAGATCAGAAATACCGGAGAAATACAAAAGGAAAAAATTGATCAGATAAAAAGAGGTGAAGTAAAAGGTCGTGGCTTAAACATTATTTATCGCTTTGTGCAGGCCAACCACGGAAAGATCGATATCCGGACCGAGGACGGCCAGACCGTTGTTATTGTCAAGCTCCCGCTTTTTCAGCAAAGAGACGCTGAACTAAAAGAGTAAATCGTTATCTCAATGTTCGCCTGAGACTTCAACCGCAGTGAGATGATCAGCTTTTCCGGAATGAAATATGGCCATTCTCGTCCATGTCCACAAGGATCTTGTCTCCCTCTTTGAAGGTCCCCTCGAGGATCTTAAGGGCCAGCGGATTCTCAATGTAGCGCTGGATGGCCCTCTTGAGAGGACGGGCCCCGTAGGTAGGATCATAGCCCACGTCAGCTATCCATGCCTTTGCTCCTTTGGCTATGTCAATTTCGTAATGATGCTCCCGCAAACGGTTCTTGAGATAGCTGAGCTGGATATCCACGATACTCTGCAGGTGTTCCTCGCTGAGTGCGTGAAAGATGATTATATCGTCCACACGGTTTAAAAATTCTGGTTTGAAGTGCAGGCGAAGGGCGTCCATCATCCTATGCTCCAGATCTTCCGGATTTCTGGTTTCTTGAATCAGGTCGGTACCTATGTTGGAGGTCATGATAATTATGGTATTGCGGAAGTCTACCGTACGGCCCTTGCCGTCAGTAAGCCTCCCGTCGTCCAGGATCTGGAGCAGTATGTTGAATACGTCCGGATGGGCCTTTTCTATCTCGTCAAAGAGCAGGACGGAATAAGGCCTGCGCCGGACGGCCTCCGTGAGGTAGCCGCCTTCCTCGTATCCCACATAGCCCGGAGGCGCGCCGATCAGCCTGGCGACCGCGTGTCTTTCCATATACTCGCTCATATCCATACGGATTACGGCCTGCTCCGTATCGAACATGAATTCCGCCAGGGTCTTGGCCAGTTCCGTTTTTCCAACACCTGTAGGCCCGAGGAAGATAAAGGAGCCGATGGGTCGCGAGCTGTCCTGCAGGCCGGCCCTGGCCCTGCGTACCGCGTTGGACACCGCCTGTATGGCCTTTTCCTGGCCGACAACCCTCCGGCTCAGACGTTCTTCCATGTGAACCAGCTTTTCTTTCTCTCCCTCAAGGAGCTTGCTGACCGGGATCGAGGTCCACTTGGATATGATGTCCGCAATGTCATTTGCGTCCACTTCTTCCTTGAGCATGCCGGCGCCATCCTTCTGAAGTTCCTCTATCCGGTCATGCTCCTCTTTCAGTTGTTTTTCAAGATTTGGGACCTCTCCGTAAAGGATCTCGGCAACCTTGTTCAGGTCACCTTGCCGCTGAAATCTCTCTGCGTCGATCCTGAGCTTATCAATACGTTCCTTGATATCACGTATTCTCTGGATGATCTCCTTTTCCTGTTGCCAGCGGGATTTGAGCACATCGCACTGCTCTTTGATGTCGGCAAGGTCCCGCTTGATCTTCTCCAATCTTTCCCTGGAGGCCGGATCAGTTTCTTTTTTAAGGGCCTCTTGCTCTATCTCAAGCTGCATACTCCGGCGTTCCAGTTCGTCAATGTCCGCTGGAAGGCTGTTTATTTCGATTCTCAGCTTTGCCGCTGCTTCATCTATAAGATCAATTGCCTTATCCGGGAGGAAGCGATCCGTGATGTAGCGTTGAGACAGAGTGGATGCAGCAACTATGGCTGAATCCTTTATCCGCACTCCGTGATGCACCTCATATTTTTCTTTCAGCCCGCGGAGTATGGCAATGGTGTCTTCAACACTGGATTCATTCACCATCACGGGCTGGAAACGTCTTTCAAGTGCCGTATCCTTTTCAATATATTTACGGTACTCGTCTATGGTGGTGGCACCTATACAGTGGAGGTCTCCCCTGGCAAGAGCGGGTTTAAGCATGTTCGAGGCATCCATGGATCCCTGGGCGGCTCCGGCACCCACCAGAGTGTGAATCTCGTCTATAAACAGGATGACCTCACCCTGCCGTTCCGCCACTTCCTTAAGGACTGCCTTCAGCCGTTCTTCGAATTCACCCCTGAACTTGGCCCCTGCGATCAAGGCCCCCATGTCCAGGGCAATAATGCGCCGGTCCCTCAATGTATCCGGAATGTCGCCAGAGACTATTCGCTGGGCCAGACCCTCTACTATCGCGGTCTTGCCAACACCGGGTTCACCTATGAGAACAGGATTGTTTTTGGTCCTTCGTGACAGTACCTGCAGGACCCTGCGTATTTCGTCATCGCGACCTATCACCGGGTCCAGTTTTCCGGACCTTGCAAGAGAGGTGAGATCTCTTCCGTACTTTTCAAGTGCCTGATACTTTTCCTCAGGGTTGGGATCGGTTATTCTCTGGCTGCCCCTTATGGATACCAGGGCCTGCAGGAAGGTATCCTTATTGACCCCATGACGTGCCAGGGCCTGGCCGGCTTTTGTATGGGATGCGTCGAGGATGGCCAGAAGCAGGTGTTCCTGGCTGACATATTCATCCTTCATTTTGTCCGCGACGGCAAACGCCTTTTCAAGTATCTGGTTCAGCGTGGATGACATATAGATCTGAAGACCCGCTCCGCTCACCTGGGGGAGATTGTTTACGGCATTGTCCACTTCGGCTTCAATGGCCTGGACTTCAACCCCCATCTTTTTCAGAACCGAGGGCACGATTCCCTCAGGCTGTTCTAACAGTGTCTTCAGTAGATGTTCCGGCTCGATTTGCTGATGGCCCTTGCTTTGGGCCAAGCTTTGCGCGCCTTGCAGGGCCTCTTGTGATTTAATCGTGAATTTTTCAAATTGCATAATTTAAAATTTCCTTATAAGTCAAATGCTTAATATTTTTCTCCGAGTCAAGGTAAGAATGAAAGATTGAGGTGTCAAGAGATGCAGAATCACAATTGCTTTGTTCAATCAAATGTAGAATACTGGTAACTGTTCACGGCTTGAAACTTGAAATTGGAAAGTAGAAATTTGGGAGAGACGAGATGATGAAGATCAAATTTCCAATTTCTATTTTCTGATTTCAACGCTCCGTGAACGCTTACGAATATTGATTATGACTATTGAGTCAGCTCCGCATCATATGCTAATTGTAACGGATTATTGGATGATTACCCAATAATCAAAGACTATATATCGAAACGGAGCTAACTCGATGGTCACAATATCGATTTAATTACCAGATTAATCAATATTCCAGAGGAGTTGAATTTATGACAATAGACCTCAGGAATGAAAGAAACCGTCTGGAAAAAGACGAGAGAGAAAGGTTTTCTCCTTTTGCAACCCTCAGTGTTGAGGCTGTCCGGGAGAGGGAGGAAGAACGGTTAATTGCTGGCCACAGGCAGTGGTTTTCAGTTGATGCAGACAGAATTCTGCATTCACTGGCATATGCAAGGTATATAGACAAGACCCAGGTTTTTTCCCTTATTCCAAATGATCACATCACTCATAGGGTGTTGCATGTCCAACTGGTATCAAAGATTGCCAGGACTATAGGCCGTTTTCTCCGTTTGAACGAGGATCTTATTGAGGCCATTGCTTACGGACACGATATCGGTCATCCTCCCTTTGGTCACGATGGTGAACGGTATCTTTCCGAGTTATGTATGGAACATGGGCTTGCCCCGTTTATTCACAGTGTCCAGGGAGTCCATTTCCTTCGAAGAGTTGAGCGAAAGGGCAGGGGATGCAATCTCAGTCTCCAGGTATTCGACGGGATACTGTGTCATGATGGTGAGATACACTGCCAGTCAATCAGCCCTGACAGAGGGAAGACCTTTGAAGTCCTTGACGAGGAAATAGAGAAAAAGCTCTCTTCCCCTCAGACCGACCTCCGGCCCATGACTCTCGAAGGATGTGTGGTAAGGATGGCCGACGTAATCAGCTATGTGGGAAGGGATATTGAAGACGCCATCAGGCTTTGTCTGATAAGAAGGGATCAGATACCTGATTTTTGCCGAAAGATATTGGGAGATACGAACGGGACCATCGTTTACCGCCTGGTTGAAGATCTCATCAGGTCCAGCCTGGATAGAGACGAGATAGCCTTCAGTCAAGAGGTTGTGGATGCCCTGGCAGGGCTGAAGGCCTTCAATATGGAATTCATCTATATGAATCCCCGGATCAAAACCGAGTCGTCCAAGATCATGAATCTCTACAGGATCCTGTTCGAACGCTTTCTGGATGATCTGCAAAAGGACAGGAAAGAATCAGTGATCTTCAGAGATTACCTTAATGGGATGGATGACAGCTATACTCGCGTGCAGTCTCACCAGGCCATTGTGAGGGATTTTATCGCCGGCATGACTGATGCGTATTTTCTCAGGATGGGAAAAACACTTCTTATCCCGCAGCCTCTACCTGCCAGATTTTCTTCTTAATAATTGCCTGTAAATGTTCGGCGGACCCGTTATATCCTGCCTTTTATTTATTTTCAGCCTCAAGCTCTTCCAAAAGCTCTTCGCCGCCTCCAAAGCTGTGCTCTGGACCGGGGAATACTCCTCTTTTTACTTCATCAATGAAGTCGTCCAATGCCTCTTTGATCTGAGGCGCAAGGTTCGCATAGCGTTTCACAAAGCTCGGGGTAAATTTTTCAAAAAGTCCGAGCAGGTCATTAGTTACAAGTACCTGACCATCACAGTGAGGGCCTGCTCCGATACCTATGGTAGGGATGGGAACCATTCCGGTAATTATCTTTGCAAGAGCAGATGGGATACACTCGAGTACCAGTGAAAAGGCCCCGGCATCAACTACTGCCCTGGCATCTTCAAGGAGCTTTCGTGCCGACTCCAGGTCTCTGCCCTGTACTCTGTATCCGCCAAGGGCTGTTGCTGTTTGAGGAGTGAGGCCTATATGTCCCATGACAGAGATGCCCGCCTTGACAATTTTCTCGATCGTGGGGGCCATAACAGAGCCGCCTTCCAGCTTGACGCCGTGACAGCCGGCTTTCTTAAGGAACAGCCCCGCGTTTCTCACCGCCTCCTTTTTGGAGACCTGATATGACAGGTAAGGCATGTCTCCGATCAGCAAGGCCCTGTTAACCCCTCGTCGAACTGCACGGCAGTGATGGATCATCTCCTCCATTGTGACCGGAACAGTGGAGCCATAACCGAGGGCTACCATGCCCAGAGAGTCGCCTACCAGCACTATGTCCAGACCGGCCTCATCTATCACTCTGGCCATACTGTAATCATAGGCCGTGAGCATAGTGATTTTGTCGCCCGAGGCCTTTTTATTCTGGAGATCAGCGAGTGAGACGGCCTTTTTTGAGACCTTTTTTTCTTTCATTTATTAATTATAGATTAAAAATGCCTTTGGAGACAGTCATAAGCCGGGTTCTGTTCCCTTGGTAAAGCCAAGGTGATGATCATTCATCTGGGACGTCGATTGCTCGACACCTCAAGCGACCTACCCGGGAGCTTCGAGCGGGCCACTCTCAAGTGCTCCCCTATTTGGTCTTGCTCCGGATGGGGTTTACCAAGCCTGCGACGTCACCGCCGCAACTGGTGAGCTCTTACCTCACCTTTTCACCCTTACCGGGCACAAGTGCCCGGCGGTATATTTTCTGTGGCACTTTCCCTGGGGTCACCCCCGGTCCGCGTTACGGACCACCCCGCCCTGTGGAGCCCGGACTTTCCTCCGGACAAAAATATCGTCCGGCGATCATCGGCCGTCTCCGCCGGCAAAATTCTCTTAGTCTATTTTTAAAGCATATATCAGGCGCTGGCAAGAAGGACAGGTCAAGATCTTTTCATCTCTGAGCAATTCGTTATAGAGCTGGGGAGGAATATTCATGTTGCATGCGGAACAGACGCCGTCGGTCACTGCCGCTACGGCAACACCGGCCCTCCTGTCCTTGAGGAAATTATATCTTGATAGCAGATCCGGACTTATATCTTTAGATACAGCTTTTCTGTCCGCGGTTAAGGCGGCAATCTTGGCATCCAGCCTTTCATGCAATTGCTTGATGCGTTTCTGCTCCGCCTTTATTTTCCTGCGATCCTGTTTGATCTGTTCTTTTTTTTTCTTGATTTCTTCCTGCAGAGAGTTCATTTCCTCCATGATAGCCAGAATTTCATCCTCTCTGGCCGTGTTGGCCTTTTTTATTTCATTGATTTCTTTTTGCAGTGCCTGACATTCCCGATTGGTCTTCAGCAATGAAAGCTTTTTCTGGGATTTTCCAAGACGGACGTTTTCCAATTCAAACTCATCCTCTACATCCACTTTCTTTTTCTGGATTTCAGTTACACGTTCACTGAGTTCATTGAGCTCCGCCTCTTTGGATGAAAGGTGTTCTTGAAGTTCTTTAAGATACTCTGGAACGGAAGACTTCTCCTTGTTTATCTTGCGAAGTTCGAGATCGATACCTTGTAATCGTATTAGAATTGCGAGTTCCGGTTTCAATTTCTGCTCCTTATCTAAAAAGGGAAGTATTATTTATTGAGTGAAGGCCTTGAACCAGGCACGAACTCCCCATCTTTTGCATTTCCGTTTATCCAGATGCCGAATGGGGATCTTTCATCGTCAAAAATATCGACTTTTAAGCCCCATCCTTTATCCGAGGCCTGCTGCCTCATATATTCAGCCAGAACCGGTACTACAGGCCATTCCGTATAGAAATGTCCCGCGTCTATGATGGCCTTTCCCATCTGTTCCGCTTCCCGGGCAATGTGGTGCTTGATCTCGGCACTCAGAAAGAGGTCGGCATCTTCATTCACGGCCATTGGCCAAAGGTCTGATCCTGAGCCTCCGCAAAGAGCTATCCTGGTAATCATTTGCTCAGGGTGGCCAACTACCAAAAGGCCTGGATTCCTCAGCATACTCGAGATCTTGTGCATTATTTCGGATAATTTGCAGCTATTGGAAAGGTCGCCGATTCTTCCCAGTCCCACTGATGGCGTGTCAGGTTCAGATGTATGCAGAGGCTTTACATTGAAAAGCTCGAGTGCATCGGCCAGCAAGTCGCTTACACCACCAACGGCCGAGTCCAGGTTGGTGTGGGCTGCGGCAAGGGCTATGTTTTTGCGCAAAAAACCCGCCAGAAGGCGGGGAAGTTGTTTTGATGTATCAAGGGAGCTTACAGGCCGAAACAGCAAAGGATGGTGTGTCAATACCATCTGGGCCTGTCTTTCAGCAGCCGCCTCTAATACATCCTCCGTGGCATCAAGGGCGACTATCAGTCTCTGAACTGGCGCATTTGGGTCTCCAACCTGCAATCCTATGTTATCCCATGACTCTGCCAGTCCGGGAGGTGCCCATTTGCTGAGGGCATTCCATATCTCATATACAGTTGGACTCATGACGGTAATTCCGTTTGTAGCTTCTGCCAAAGTCTGCAAGACAAAAAAAGGTGCAACATGATAGAGTTGCACCCTCAGCTTTGCATATTATACGGCCTGATAATGATTTTGACTCAAATCCGTATTCAGTCAGAATCTCAATTATCCTCGCATTCATTCTAATGGGCCCACCAGGATTCGAACCTGGGACCAACCGGTTATGAGCCGGTGGCTCTGACCAACTGAGCTATGGGCCCACCGGTTAAAAAATCAATTATATTACTACAATTATTCTTGTCAAGAACAGTTGAGCTTTCGGTACTTAAGACGGAGAAAAGTTATCAGAAATTCCTTGACTTGAAAATCACTAAAGTGCTACAAAGCGACGTGTGTTGATTGAGATTGCTTTTTTGGTCAAATTACAAAAAAATTAATTTTAGATCCGACCGATATTGTTTGAATGGAGACCGAAAATGACCCCTGAACAGATGCGAGACAGAGCGGTTGATGTTTTTAATAGACAAAAGATGCTTTGCAGCCAGTCTATTTTAACAGCCGGCCTGGAATTTATAGGTGAAGACGATCCCAGCAGTGCCATCCGGGCTGCGGCGGGTTATGCCGCAGGTCTTGGATTTTGCGGAGATACCTGCAGTTGTCTTGTAGCGGCACTGGCAGTTATCGGAGATCTTTTCGGGCGGGCCAACCCGGAAGAGATCGAAGATGGTCGTCTCTGGCCAACGTCCCGCATCATGTATAAGCGCTTCAGGGAAATGATCGAGAAGATGCGGGGGAGCATGATATGCAGCGGGGCCTCAAAGACAAACTGGCTTGACCCGGAAGACGTCAAGGCCTTCAAGGTCGATGGCAGACGGGAACGCTGTTCGGAAATCGTCGGTCGCACGGCTGAAATCCTGGGGCATCTGATCATCGAGACGATAGGCGAGAAAGACCTGAGCTTGCTGCAGGAAGGATCATCTTGAGAGATCATTTTCCAAACAGCAAGACTTATGCCATCGAAAACGACATACCTCTCCTGCCAGTTATGCTTAGAATTGGGTTTGGAAGATCCGCTACAAATTTAATCCGCTCTATATTTTACATGGGAATAATGTGAGGTCGAAGAATTATAACCAATTCCCGCCTTTCTTTTGACTTGATCTCATTCCTGAAGGCCCATTTGACCCAGGGAATCTTCCCTAATAATGGTATTTCCGAACTGTTATTGGTACTGACTTCATTGATCAACCCGCCAAGGATCAGCAGATCACCATCCCGGACCTTTGCCATGGTTGACATCTGACGAAGTTTTACTCTGGGTAGCCCGATTTGCAAATTTGTTTCTCCTATCACCTTATATTCAATTGGTTCTTTGAGTTTGGAGATTACAGGGGTCAAATATAAGACTACTTCATCATCTCCAAGCACATTACACACAACGGAAAACGCCAGGCCGGACAGGATGTCATCGGTTTCAGCAGTATAGGTTATTGTTGCTGTAGCCCCCGAGGTGTCCACGTCTTTACTTATTTCGCGGATATAGCGGATTGATTCACCAACTGTCAGAACACCCGGGGACCCGTTTAGGAGATTCAGACGAGGTTCCGATATAGTATGTACCGTCCCCTGTTCGTCAAGTGCATTGACCAATATATTGAAATCCGTGGGATTGAGACTGACTCTTGAAATCAGGCGCAGTCCTTTACGGGTGACAGCACGGAAATCGGGGAGAGGGTAATTCACCTCGTACACACTTCCTTGATCACCGTATTCAATATTGCCATTGATCAAAGCGGAATCTCTTTCAACAGCCTTAAACACCTGGGACCAGTCAATTCCTCTTGATGACCCTTCTGAAAGTGTCACCTCAAGGATATGGGCCTGGATAGACACCTGGCGATACAGCCATGATTTAAAGTTCTCAATATAGTCCGCCACACGCTTTTGAAGTGAGGGAGCCGCAGTTACTGTTACGATGCCCAGAGATTCATCAATGGTGTACGAACCTTTCCCCAGGCTCACCCACTCTTCGGACTGTGCAGTTATGGGTTCTTCTTTTCCTGTTTTTCCCCCTTTGGGTTCTTCGGGTTTTGCCTCTGCCTCAGCTTGAGAGGCCTGAGCGGCGGCGGACGTTAATGTAGCCCGTTCAACATTCTGCATCTCCCATATTTCCAGTATTTGATCGAGGTTTTGTCTAAGTTTTTTCCACAAATCATACCGATTGACATACCGAACGGTTTTCTCTTCGGCCCAATCCTTTCCACCCTCACTGACGGTAGCAAGACTTATCTCCCCAAGATTCTTGGTATTAGTAGATCCGCCCAGCATATTACCGCCGACGGCTGTAGTGAATGTATAGGAGGCATTCGGCATGGATACCTGGTAGGTCTTTGTCTGTTTATAGCCGATGATGAGCGTGTCGTTTTTGAACTCAAAGAAATAATCCAGTTGACGAAGGACGTTGTCCAATGCCACCCAAAAATCATCCTCTGCCTTGATGCCGACATCCACCAACGCGTTTTGGTTGGCATCCTGGTTCCAGCTGACATTAAAGTCTTTCAATTTTGCCAGCCCCTTGATAACGTCCCGCAGGACCACTTTTCCGCTTTGAGACTCTATGTTTGCGCCGACCTTCAGCTCAGGAAGCCCCAACTTGCTTTCCTTGACCTGAACATCTTCGACCGTGAACGAAGGCTGCCAGCTTACGGATGGACGGGATGAAGCAGAAGCACTGTGGGGGGCAGACTGTACTCCAGGCTGAACCTCAGCCTGTGAACTCGCATTCCCATCTTTCATTCCTTGGCCGGCCCTGGGAATATCTGAAAGGCTTCTCTTGGAGGCCAGGCACCCGGTCATTAATCCTGTTATCAGGAATAACAAAAGCATGCCTCTTATATCGTGCAAGACGCAATATAATATGTTGTTTAATCTATTCATATTGGAACACATCTTCGTCCCTCCATAAAATCCCAAATCGACCGGTCTTTGTCGAAACTGGAAATTCGAAATTTGAAATTAGGTAACGCATTTACATCTTATTATTTTCCCCAATTTCTAATTTCAAGTTTCAAATTTCACTATTTGGCTGTCATCAGGATTTCCATTCTTTCCTTTGCATATCGCTGTGATTTTGGAGGAATTGCCGCTCCTCCCTGATAGACTGCCCTGTATTCAGTTATTGCCTTGTCGATTTGTTCAAGACGTTCATAAACCCGCGCCCGCAGGAGCATGGCGTCTGCCGAGAGTTCATAATTGGACTCGATATTGTTTAACAGCCTGAGCGCATGTCGGTATTCGCCCTCAGACTCACAGAAGACCGCATAGTTATACAGCGTATGCAAGGAAGGTACAGCAGTACCCATTGCACGTTCAAAATAGACTTTTGCATCTTCGCTTTTCCCCATTCTGGCCAGTGCCACTGCTGCAAAAGTGGCTGCTTCACTGTCTTTAGGCGCAAAACGAAGTGCCTTTTTGGCAAAATTGAAAGCGGTCAGCTCCTGACCTCCCGGGCCGAGCGCCAATGCCGATATTTTTTTGGCCAGCGATACATTTTCCGGCCAGATATCCGATGCCTCGACATAGAGTTCCAGTGCCTGGCCAATTGCCCCTCGTTTTTCAAGCCTGGCGGCCTTTTCAATAAATTTCTGCGCCCTGGCGACTTCTTCAGCAGGAGTTTGAATATCGCTGGTGCGGATAAATCTCAGGCCCGGTTCCTCTGCGGTTTTTTCTGTTACCGGTTCTTCTACTTTCTTAATAAGAGGAGTTTCAACTTGAACATCAAGGGTGCCGGATGATTCTTCGCCGCCGCCCCATTCAAGAGACTTGTCAGTCGGATAGATCATAATGGTGTTATTACGCTCGATGCTGCTCAATCCCTTTAGATTCTTGATTACATCCAGGACAAAGGTCCAAGGCACGTTTTCCAGGGCCAGCGTAATGGTGCCTTTTACCGACTCGTCTACCACGATATTTTTGCCGCTGACCTGACCCAGCAGACGAAATACATTGTGGAGATCTACCTTGAAGAGATCTACACTGATTTTATCCCCGGCATTGCCACCCACCAGTTTTGCTGTAGAATTGTTACCATAAGTCTTACCAATTTCTGATGCGGCGGCATCTTTTGTTTCGTCTGGTTCTGTATTATTTCCTGAGTCGGGAAGGCGGGATTCAAGCTCGGCCAGCCAGCGGGATATATCGTTCTGCTCCGGTGTGCTCTGATATGGCTCATTACCCGTTGCAGGCCTGTTGCCTGGCATCCACCAAAATGCTACGACCCAAAAAACGATCAAAAGGCATGAGATCTTCCGTTGGCAACCCATTATTTTCCCTCCGGATGCAGTAGCAGTATCCTTTTCTGCGGAGTCGGGCTCGCCGCGAATGTCTTCGAATTCCTCTTCTATGATTACTCTGTCCGGGAGGATCTCTTTAACCCTGCCGTTCCGATAGCCGACCCGCAGACCAGGCCACAAAAAGTACCCTATCCCGGCAGCGTCCTGGGCCATGGCAATCCTTTTACCTTTATCATTGCCGACAACGGCTACCAGAGTGAGCTGGCCGACCTCCATACACTCCAATGGAGTGGCGCAAATTTCAGGCTTCCTGAACTTTTTTTTCGGACTTTGCTTCCGGGCCGTCCGCCTGGAAATTTTCGGTGCTGCTCTCAGAAACGGCTGAAACGGATCGGGTTTTCCAGCCGAATCGTAATTATAAATGACTGGCTCCATAAGATGTTCCAGTCTGACCTGAAAGTCCCTTATCTTTTCCGACCTGATCGCAGTCGGTTTTTTCGTGACGGAAGTTGCCGCAGGGGTTACGGTTGTCTTATCTTTACATCCGGACAGGCAGCAAAGAGCGCATAAGGAGACAGCGATAAGCAGGCTCGCCTTGGAAATCAGCTCTCTGCAGACAACTCTTTTTTTGGCCGGCACAGACATGTCGTCTATCTCTTTTTCTTTTTCGTTTTTTTTCTGGCCTGCTGTTCTCCCGGGCTGAGAAAACGGTAGGTTACTGCCTTGCAACTGGTACTTACTATCCAGGTACTGCCCTGCTTGACCTCTTTGTCTCCGGCAGAGCCATCTCCTCCGGCTTCCTTTATCGGTGCCGCTTCGCCTCCGGTTTTTTGGTTACCGGTTGCCGACCCCTTCTGGCTCCAGACCTTCGCGGCCTGCTTGGCCTTTCCCATTGAGACCTCTTTTATATGCACGATGCGGGCCATACGACTGATATTATTAAAAAAATTGACTGTGCTGTGAAATGGGCCATTAAATTCCATTTTAATGGGAATGGCGGCATAAAAGGCCTTTGGCTCCTCCTTCTGCGGATCAAAAGATAAGAAATCAAGCCCCGCCTCGTTACCAAGTGAAGAAATCTCGGGCAAAAAAGTCGGTATGTCTTCTTTTTCCGGCAGGAGCCTTAAGGCCTTTTGCAGGATCCCCCCCCATGATATTCAATTCCTCTTCCAATTGAGGAATCTGCATGGACTTTGCTTCCAGTCTGGTCACCTCCTGCCTCAGTTTCGGGATCTTTTCCGACATGGTCTTTATTTCTCCCAAACGGGCGGACAGGAAAAAAACCAGAAAAGGGCGATAGGAATAACTATACTGAGCAGCCATATGCCGGCCTTCTGCCATGCGGGAACGGAATAGATGGCCTGAAAAAGCCCTGGAGGTATCTTCAAGCTTGGCTTGTTAAATTTCACGGTCCTTGGCTCTCTTTGTAAACTTCTTGTCCTTGTCTTTCTTTTGTTGAGTCCGGATATTTATTTGAAGCCCAAACTGCATAAGAGCATGCCCTTGGATCGATTTCTGCGTGGTATTTATCAGATTTACTGATCCGCACATTGATGATGTCTCCAGGCGACGCATAAAAAGAGCTACCGTGTGATTGTCCAGGGCAACTCCATTAAGTTTCAAATTATTTTCCTTAAGGCTTAAATCAGTAAGCCATAAACGGTCAATAGGTATTGAGCTTACAATCTCATCCAGAATTCTAACGGTTGTAGCACGACCTTCTTGCAGTGTTTCTATGGCCTTAAATTTATCTTCGATTTTTTTTCGTTTCTCATTCACTGTCTGTATTTTTTTGTTTACATAGGCGTATTTTGCTACATCCTTTTCTAATAATGCCAGTTCCTGCCTTTGAGCCCTCACCTTTCCCTGAATCGTCAATCCAACGGCCAACAAAGCAACTATCAGGAGGATCAGGGACAGGACAAAGATCGAAATCTGTTGGCGGATTGCCTCTTTTCTGCGCCACTCTCGAACCGGAAGAAGGTTTATTTGAATCATTTTGTCCAGGTCCTCAAAGCGAGCCCGGTGGCTATTGCCATCTGCGGAGCGACGGCAGAGATGTATTCGGGCTCTATGCCGTGACCGGCGGTAAAACCATGCAAGGGATTTAATGTTTTAACCGGCAGGCCTATTGTGTTCTCAAAGAGCCCGGCAAGCCCCTTTAAAAAGGCGGACCCCCCGCTGACATAGAGTTATGTGGGATATTCTTCTGCACTTGAGCCTGCCTTATGGAAATCTATCGCCTTTTTTATTTCTGCTGCCCAGATACTGCATAATTCCCTGTAAACCCGTGTCGCCTCCTTCATGATTTCAGCGTCTTCAGATCCGGCGATCTTGATCCTTTCTGCATCCGCATATTCCAGCCCTGTGGCCTCCTGCACAGCCTCTGTAAGCTGCTCTCCGCCAAATGCCATGTCTCTTGCAAAGAGAGATGTGCCTTGTAAAATTATGTTGAGGTTTGTCTTCTGGGCACCTATGTCCACTAAGACCACAGGTTCTGCAACAAGACCAAAAGCGCCTTCAAAGGCGTTCCCGAGGGCGAATGCATCTACGTCCACTACTGCCGGGGACAAGCCGGCTTCCTGAATGAGGGTGGCATATTCGTCAACAATCTCTCTTTTTGCAGCAACAAGGTAAATCTCTGTACTGCTGTCTTTTTCGTGCTCTCTGTTCAGCATACAGAAGTCTACATAGACATCCTCTATCTCAAAGGGTACGTATTTTTCTGCCTCGAAAATCAGATTGCGTTCTATCTCTTCTTCGTCCTGATACGGGACGATTATTTTTTTGACAATCACTGAATAGCCGGCGATAGATATGGCTGCCTGTCTGATTTTGGGCCGGAGGTTGGCCAAAAGTGCCCTTAGCACCCCTGCAATTTTATCCGGTTCTTTTATTGAACCGTCTACTATGGCCCGGGGTGGAACCAGGGCACGTCCAATGCATCTGATGGTACGAGTTGTATTGCTGTTGGCAAGCTCAACAATCTTTATGCTGTGTGAACCTATATCCAGCCCCAATGCAGGACGTTGATGCCGTCCCCATTTCTTTGGCAGAGAAGGGAATTTCACTTTAGCTGTTACCAAATTGTATGAATTAACACCATGAAACTTGATTCCGTCGCAGGCACCCAGGCAAACCCGGGATCCAATTCATGCCACATGTTTATTTCTTCGGTAAATCTCTTTTTTTTCTTAACTTTCCACAAAAAAATTTTTAAAAATGTTGATATAAGATAAACTATCCGGGTGATTGATTGTTCCGGGAGGGTGATTTTGCCGATGATTGTGCGCCACGAGCACACTCGATATAGTTGAGATGTGCGCAACTGCACAGAAGATGAGGGTTTGGCCCCTCGAAGCCGGCTTGCAGGAGCAGGCTTCAAACCGCCTCAAGCTGCTGTGGTAAAGAGCC
>PQXD01000004.1:34090-34730 GCA_003194485.1 Deltaproteobacteria bacterium | reverse complement strand
GTATTACGCATTGTCGGACAGAGGCTGAGGCACTCGCATTAAAAGAGGCGCTGGATGCCAGGTTCAAGGAATGCGGTCTGGAACTTCATCCTGAGAAAACAAAGATTGTCTATTGTAAAGATGATGATCGATCAGGAAATTATCCCACAACGAGTTTTGACTTTTTGGGCTTTACATTTCGTCCGAGGAGGTCAAAGAGTCGATGGGGTAAATACTTCATCAATTTTGTCCCGGCTGTAAGTAACAAGGCGGGAAAAGCGATGAGGCAGAAGGCTCGGCGGTGGAAGATGCATCTGCGCAGTGATAAATCCCTGGAGGACCTGTCGAGGATGTTCTGCCCTGTCATCCGGGGCTGGATAAACTATTACAGCAGCTTTTACAAATCTGCGCTTTACCCGACTCTGCGTCATCTGAACAGAATCTTGGTCAGATGGGCAATGCGGAAATTTAAGAGGTTGAGACGACATCGCCGGAGAGCGGAATACTGGCTGGGACGAGTTGCCAAAAGGCAACCCCAGCTATTTCCGCACTGGCAAATGGGTGTAAAACCGACGGCTGGATGATGGGAGCCCGGTGAGCTGAGAGGCTCACGCCGGGTTCTGAGAGGGCCTGGGGGTGAGATTCCCCCGGGCTACTCACC
>PQXD01000004.1:29110-30459 GCA_003194485.1 Deltaproteobacteria bacterium | reverse complement strand
GTGCGCCACGAGCACACTCGATATAGTTGAGATGTGCGCAACTGCACAGAAGATGAGGGTTTGGCCCCTCGAAGCCGGCTTGCAGGAGCAGGCTTCAAACCGCCTCAAGCTGCTGTGGTAAAGAGCCATGGTGGTGAGCGTTGAGGAAAAGGTCCCGCAAGACGGGATCAGGTATGGTCCATGGAGACGAACGAGAGTGAACCGCTGATGACGTGTCGAAAGCGTAGGGACGACGTCAAAACCGGGGGGTAGTCGTTAACCCGGGACAAGTCTGGAGGAAACCTGCTTACTGTCCAGATGGCGTCCGGCATGAAGGCGGCGTGAACTTGAACCAGGCTTCTGTGCGGAACGTGGGAAGCTGTCGCTTCGATGTTAAGGGAGAAATTCAAGTGGAGGCCCCACGAGAATGAGAGTACCGATGCGGAGCACAGTGGCGGACCGCCCTGTAGGAGTGATGAAGTCTCTGTAATGGGGATGGAGCAAAGGGGGCGGGTCATCCAGCTGGAATTAAAGATCAACCAGGTTTGGGAGGAATCTTTGAAGAAGGCAAAGCCGTTTGAGATTTCCAAAGAGGTAGTTTGGGAAGCATGGAAACAGGTAAAGGCAAATCAGGGTGCACCAGGTGTTGACTCTGAATCGATTGCCGATTTTGAGAGGAATCTTAAAGATAACCTCTACAAGATCTGGAATCGCATGTCGTCGGGCAGTTACTTTCCGCCACCGGTCAGAACGGTAGCAATACCGAAGAAGACCGGAGGTGAAAGATTGCTCGGCATTCCTACCATTTCCGACAGAATTGCGCAGACAGTGGTTAAAATGTACTTTGAGCCGTTTGTGGAGCCATGTTTCCACGAGGACTCATATGGGTACAGGCCTGGGAAATCGGCTATTCAGGCAGTCAGAATAACACGCGAGCGTTGCTGGCAGTACGACTGGGTGCTTGAATTCGACATCAAGGGTCTGTTCGACAACATTGATCACGATCTGCTGATGAAGGCGGTAAGGCATCACACAGAGATCAAATGGATACTTCTGTACATCGAGAGATGGCTGAAGGTCCCATTTCAGAAAGAGGACGGCACACTGGTGGAAAGGACCAAGGGTACTCCCCAAGGCGGTGTGATAAGCCCACTTCTTGCCAACCTCTTTCTGCATTATGTGTTTGATAAGTGGATGGAACGGAATTATCCGGGAAATCCACTCTGCCGCTATGCAGATGATGGTATTACGCATTGTCGGACAGAGGCTGAGGCACTCGCATTAAAAGAGGCGCTGGATGCCAGGTTCAAGGAATGCGGTCTGGAACTTCATCCTGAGAAAACAAAGATTGTCTATTGTAAAGATGATGA
>PQXD01000004.1:0-28220 GCA_003194485.1 Deltaproteobacteria bacterium | reverse complement strand
AAACCCCGGCTCCTGAGCGCAGCGAAGGAGAACGGGGAGGGGGCAAGACTCCCCCATGTCAAAAGCCTTAAGAAAACAAGGGGCTGAAGTGTTAAGTGAAAAGAAATATCCCCTGTCAGTGAACGGTTACGTGGGACCACGGGTTCACCGAATATTTACGTTATTTAGTAAAATCGCTTTTTACAGTATAATCAGTGAAAAAATGTCTATGACCGATCCGAAAAAAATTCGTAACTTTTCGATAATCGCCCACATCGATCACGGTAAATCCACGCTTGCCGACCGTATTCTGGAATTCACCGGCACCGTATCCTCCAGAGAGATGAAGCAGCAGTTTCTTGACCAGATGGAATTGGAAAGAGAGAGAGGGATCACGATCAAGGCCCGGGCGGTAAGACTTATGTATCTGTCTGAAGACAAAGAAACCTATGTGCTTAACCTGATAGATACGCCCGGCCATGTGGATTTTTCTTATGAAGTCTCAAGGAGTCTTGCGGCCTGCGAAGGAGCGCTTCTTGTCGTTGATGCCTCACAGGGTGTGGAGGCCCAGACCCTGGCCAATGTCTATCTGGCTCTGGAAAATGACCTTGAGATCATACCGGTGCTGAACAAAATTGATTTACCCAGTGCAGACCCTGTAAAGGTGGCCAGGGAAATAGAGAATATCATAGGACTCGATACCTCAGGAGCCATACTGGCGAGTGCAAAAAAGGGCCTTGGCACAAAAGAGATCCTGGAAGCAGTAGTGCATCGGATTCCCGCCCCTTCCGGAGACCCCGGCCGGCCGCTCAAGGCCCTTATTTTTGATTCATGGTTCGATTCATATCAAGGAACGGTTGTGCTGATCAGGGTCGTAGAAGGCTTGCTGAGACCTGGAATGCGGATACGCATGATGTCTGCGGATCAGGCCTATGAAGTGGACAGAACGGGCATTTTTTCCCCCGGTCCCATAGATACGGATCATCTGACCGCCGGGGAAGTGGGATTTCTCACTGCCGGTATAAAGTCGGTGCGCGATACGCGGATAGGAGATACCATTACAGAAGAAACACGTCCTGCCGCAGACCGCCTGCCCGGCTTTAAACCTGTAAAGCCCGTGGTATTTTGCGGTCTTTATCCAATAGACTCGGGCCAGTACGATCAGTTGAAAGAGGCTGTGGGAAGGCTATGGCTGAATGACCCGGCCTTTTCTTACGAGCCTGAAAGCTCTGCAGCCATGGGATTCGGGTTCAGATGCGGCTTCCTGGGGCTTCTCCACATGGAAATCGTGAAAGAGCGTCTTGAGCGGGAGTACAGGCTGTCCCTCATAAGTACGGCCCCGTCAGTATCTTATGAAATCGAACTTATCGGCGGGGAAGTCGTCCATGTGCAAAATCCTGCCCAAATGCCGCCGGCAGATAAAATAATGCGGATAGCAGAGCCTTATGTCCGGATGGAGATTTACGTCCCCAAGGAATATATCGGCCCTGTTATGCAGTTGTGCGATAAAAAAAGGGGGCAGCAGACAGATATGCGCTACCTCACGGAGAACAAGGCACTGCTGAAATACGAACTCCCGTTCAATGAAATTGTTCTGGATTTTTATGATCAATTAAAGTCGATAACCAGAGGTTATGGGTCCATTGATTATGACGTCCTTGAACACAGACCGGCCGAACTGGTCAAGCTGGACATCCTTATCAATAAACAGCCGGTGGATGCCCTTTCGGTTATAGTGCACAAGGACAAGGCCTATTTTAGAGGCCGTGAACTTGTGAGCCGCCTGCGCAAGGTAATACCCAGACAGATGTTTGAAGTCGTGATCCAGGCAGCTGTCGGAAGCAATGTTATTGCCAAGAAACGTGTTGCCCCATTCAGAAAGGACGTTATAGCAAGATGCTATGGTGGCGACATTACTCGTAAGCGCAAGTTGCTGGAAAAGCAAAAAAAGGGCAAAAAGAAAATGAAGCGGATTGGCCATGTGGAGATACCTCAAGAGGCCTTTCTGAGCGTGTTGAAAGCATAAAAAGAGGCTTGCGGCCGCGGATTTATCGAGCTATTATTCGCACCCTATGAATATGTCTACCTTTTCAGCAAAAAAACAGTCTGATAAACGCTCCTGGCAATCAGTGGTATGGGAATACCTGCAGGCAATTCTCATTGCCCTGGTCCTGGCCCTCTTTATCAGGACCTTTGTTGTCCAGGCATTTAAGATTCCCTCTGGTTCCATGAAAGATACTCTCCTCATAGGTGATCACATACTGGTAAACAAATTCATTTATGGCGTCAGAAGTCCTTTTACCAGGGAACTCTGGATCCCGGACAAGAAACCTGAGCGCGGAGACGTGGTAGTCTTTATTTATCCATTGGACAGAAAAAAAGATTTTATAAAACGTGTAATCGGCCTGCCGGGAGACACGATCCAGATAATAAACAAGAATGTATATGTAAACGGGAAACTGTTTCCCGACCCTCCAGGGGTGCTGCACACAGACCCCAGGATATTGCCGGGTTCGGTTCAGCCGAGGGATAACATGGGGCCCGTGACTGTACCGAAGGACAAAATTTTTGTAATGGGCGACAACAGGGACCAGAGCTACGACAGCAGATTTTGGGGATTTGTGCCCATTGAAGATGTGAAGGGCGAGGCATTCGCTATTTATTGGAGCTGGAACCAGGATAATTCCTGGCCGAGGCTCGAGCGTATAGGTGATCTTGTTAACTAGCGGCTAATCAAAAGCCGCCGGCTTGACACCTGTTAAATCAAATGTTACAGAATATCAGTATCTTTGCGGGCGGGTAGCTCAGTGGGAGAGCATCGGCCTTACAAGCCGGGGGTCACAGGTTCAAATCCTGTTCCGCCTACCACGCCTTGAGACAAGGTAGCCGTTTACGGCTTGAAACTTGAAATTGGAAATTAGAGAGTGGAACAGTACAAAAGCATGAAGGCCAAATTTCCAATTTCTATTTTCTAATTTCAACGTTCCGTGAACGCTTACGAGACAAGACATCATATATGGGGTCGTAGTTCAGCTGGTTAGAACGCTGGCCTGTCACGCCAGAGGTCGCGAGTTCGAGTCTCGTCGGCCCCGCCAAGACCGGTTATTTAATTCCTCAATCATTACTATACTATTGCTATGGACTCAGACATTATAGGTTTTGCCCTTAAAAAAGGAATATCTCTCCTGCTGGTCCCTTCCGGCATGATATTTGTGTGCCTCTTTTTTGGTTTTTTCATTTGGCCGCTGAGGAAGCGACGCAATTTGGCCCGGACACTATTCATTTTTGGTCTTCTAATTTATGGCCTGGCCGGGAGCTCACCCGTTGCCAATTTCCTGGTTTGGGGACTTGAGCGTTCAGTCCGATCCGACAATTCAACCGTATCTTTAAGCGATAATATAACCACAATAGTTATGCTGTGCGGAGGCGCCTTCCCTGATGAGGGCAGGCCGATTGCAGACCGTCTTACACCAAGTACAAGGCTCAGACTGATCAAGACCCGCGAACTATGTCTTAAAAATTCAACTATCAAGCGGCTGGTAATTGTCGGTGGCTGTACCAGACCTACCGGCTGTCCGCTTTCCGAGGCGCGGATGTCCTACTCCTGGCTGGATGAATTAGGTCTGCCGGAAAATATAGAGATATCACTGGAGGAAAACTCCAGGGACACTGAAGAGAGCATAAAGGCGGTAAAGGAAATCATGGGGCAAAGGCCCTTCTATCTTGTTACATCTGCCGCACATGTTAAAAGGGTGCTCCTTATTGCAAAATATGCAGACCTCAAGGTTCACCCCGTCCCATGCGATTTCCAGTGGTACCAGAACCGGTGGACTCCATGGGATATCTGGCCCAATCCAGACAATCTCAAAAAAGCCGACTTTGCATGCCATGAATACCTTGGGATTACATGGTTCCGGCTTAAGCATTATTTCAATAAGGTTCTCAATATTTAGCTCTTCCGGCCTTTTGCCGAAAACGGTAAGGGGCTATGATGTCAGTAACCTGTTTCTTTTCCTTAACCGTTCTTCTCTTTCTCTGGCTGATCACGTGTATGGCCCTGGTAGTGATCCTGCGGAAGCGCAGGGCTTCAGGTGCCGAACCGTCATCCTTCCATTCGGATTTGCTTGTTCGGCTTGCCTCGGCGAAATATCAGGAGGCGATGGAGGCCTCAAAACGGCTCCGGGAAGTGGCTGATGCCCTTCATATAGGTCTGGTGGAACTCAAAAATAACCGTATACATGAGATAAACCAAAGTGCTCTTGAGCTGTTGCCAGAGGATATGAGAAGCGATCAATCCTTAGCCGGACTACTCGCATCATTGCGAGATTACGGCCCCAGAGTCCTTGAATCAGATCAGACGACTGTTCAATTAAGCAGGCTGCCGACTTCCGGCTCTCAGGATCTGGTCCTGGTACAGGACGTTACAGAGAGCTTTCTTATGGCACGAAAGCTCAAACAACGTGAAAGGCTGGCCCTTCTGGGCCAGATGACCGCTCAGATGGCCCACCAGATAAAGACCCCCCTTGCCGTATTGGCCGGACAGGCACAAATGCTTGCAAGACGCCTGGACGCGGATACCGTATTAAAGGATCGGGCAGAGGCCATTTATCAAGAGGCCAGAGATCTCGCCAGGCAGATAAATGAAATATCGAATTTCTATAAGAAAAGAGAGCCGTGTTTCAAGGACATAGAGCTATGCCAGCTTCTCTTTTGTGTGAAAAAAAGGCTTGATTCACTGGATCATTCATGTGAAATCAATATCGAGTGCCCGGATAAAATCACCCTTGAGACAGATCCGGGCCTGTTGCAAAATCTGCTGTTCCTGCTCGGACAGAATGCCCTTTCACCGGAAACTGCCGCCACGCTCCTATCCATAAGCGCCGTAAGGGACGGCGAGGAGGTGATTATAAGGATAAAGGATAACGGCGCAGGGGTGCCCAAGGCCGTGCGTGACAGTCTTTTTGAGCCGTTTGCGGGCACAAAGGGAGAAGGACTGGGCCTGGGCCTGTTTCTTGCCAAAGACATGGTCAGCCAGATGAGCGGAGGCATTGAACTGGAAGAAGTCGAACAGGGGGCCTCTTTCAGGCTGAACTTTCCGGTACGCCATGCTGAAAAAGTAAATATCCGGTGAACCCGTGGTCCACGTAACCGTTCACAGGAAGGGGATATTTCTTTTCACTTCACACTTCAGCCCCTTGTTTTCTTAAGGCCTTTGACATGGGGTATGTCCTGCCCCCTCTGCATTCGCCTTACGCTGCGCTTAAGGCGATGCAGTTTCCCCCACAGCAAAAGCCGAGAAAACTACGGGGGCTTCCGTTAAACCGTTCAAAGAAATATCCCCTTCCTGTGAACGGTTGCCATCCGCGCCCTGCCGCAGGAGCGGTTTACCTTTTGCAGGGTTTCGATCGCGGGCCGGATTGCACTGCCTCTCCGGTCTGCGATGAGTGAGCTTTGAAACCCGGAAAAAGGTAACCGCTCCAAGGCAGGATATAACGGGTTTACCGGATATTTACGTGAAAAAAAGTGTATCTTGGGAAAGTATGCGGAGATCAGACCAGCCCCTTCTTCTTCAGGTAGATTTGAATTGCTGTGATTGCAGCCGGTGTGACCCCTGAGATACGCGAGGCCCTCCCGAGAGAGTCGGGTTTCTGTGTGCTCAGTTTCTCCCTTATCTCATTCGACAGCCCGGAGACGTCTCCATAGTCCAGGTCATACGGAAGCCGGACAGACTCCCATTTTCGGAATTTGGCCACCTCGGCCTCCTGACGTGCGACATAGCCTGAATACTTAGTCTCGATTTCCACCTGGCATGCCACTTCAGGGGACAGGCCTTTCAGTTCGGTGAATCTTTCGGCTAGGGCTTCAAGACTGATCTCAGGGCGACGCAGGAGGTCTTCGATACTGACCTCCCGCCTGACAGGTTTTGAGTCAAGGGATTGAAGCCAGTTATTCAAATCCGTCCCGGGGCTGAGTCTTATTCTCCTGATCGTTTCAATACTATGCGAAATTGCCTGCTGCTTCTTTTCAAAAAGGTTCCAGGCCTCATCACCCACAAGGCCGATACGCCTGCCAAGAGGCCTGAGCCTCAGATCGGCGTTATCCTCCCTCAGGAGCAGACGGTACTCCGCCCTTGAAGTGAACATCCTGTAAGGTTCTTTTGTACCCCTGGTTACAAGGTCATCGATCAGTACGCCGATATAGGCCTGAGACCGGTCAATGATCACCGGATCTTCTTCCAGCACCTGCCGGGCAGCGTTTATGCCCGCCATGAGGCCCTGGGCCGCAGCCTCTTCATACCCGGATGTCCCATTGATCTGTCCTGCGAAAAAAAGACCCTTGACCAGGTGGGTCTCCAGGGAAGGCTTGAGCTGCACAGGATCTGCGTAGTCATACTCTATGGCATATCCGGGCCGAAGTATCTCTGCATTCTCAAGCCCCTCTATGCTCCTGACCATTGCCAGTTGCACATCAATCGGCAGGCTCGTGGGAATGCCGTTGGGGTAAATCTCAACCGTATCCAGTCCCTCAGGCTCCAGGAAGATTTGATGTCTCGGCTTATCAGGGAAACGGAAGACCTTGTCCTCGATCGAAGGGCAGTATCTGGCGCCCACTCCCTTGATAATTCCGGTAAAGAGCGGAGACCTGTCCAGCCCTCTCCGGATGATCTTGTGTGTCTTTTTGTTGGTATACGTCAGATAACAGGGTACCTGGGGCAGGGGAATTTTCTCCGTAGTAAATGAAAAGGGCCTTGGTTGCGCGTCTCCCTTCTGGACCTCGAGCCCCTCAAAATTGATCGACCGTGCGTGCAGGCGGGGGGTGGTGCCTGTCTTAAGCCTTCCGATGCGGAAACCCAGCTCCCTCAGGGATCTCGAGAGCCTGTTGGAGGGAGGATCGCCCATGCGTCCGGCAGGGAAACTGTTAAGCCCTATATGTATGAGCCCTTTGAGAAATGTCCCAGTGGTGACCACCACGGTGCTTCCGTGAATCTCCTGTCCGAGTGTGGTCTCAACCCCGCATACCCGTCCTTCCCTGGTCAGTATCCTTCCCGCCATGGCCTGATATATATCCAGGTTTTCCTGATCCTCCAGGACCTGCTTCATGGAGAGACGATAGCGCAGCATGTCTGACTGTACCCTGGAAGACCTTACCGCAGGCCCTTTCGAGGTATTAAGCTGCCTGAACTGAATCCCGGTGGCATCAGTATTTTTCGCCATTTCGCCTCCAAGGGCGTCTATCTCCCGGACTAAATGCCCTTTGGCCAGGCCTCCGACGGCAGGATTGCAGCTCATGGCAGCTATGCAATCAAGGTTTATTGTGAGGAGGCAGCAGGAGACGCCGAGCCTTGCGGCAGCCAGTGCGGCCTCGCATCCGGCATGTCCGGCACCTATCACTATCACTCCGTACTGTTTTGGAAATACAGACATATCCCCTGAATGATCCGTAAATATTCTTATGGACCCGTGGTCCACTGGTAACTGATCACAGGGTACTTCTTCTTCCAACATGCTCTCGCCCCTTGTTTTCTGAGGCCTTTGCAGCATGGGACCCTCCCCGTTCTCCTTCGCTGCGCTCCGGAGCCGGGGTTTCCCTTGCGGCAAAGGCCAAGAAAACTACAGGGCTAACGCAAATCGTTTCCAGAAGAAGCACCCTGTGATCAGTTACGTCCATTGTGCTTTGAAGTTGCCGTGCCTTGAAGCGGTTTGCCCTTTTTCGGAGTTTCGATCGCGGACCAAATTGCACTGCCACCCCGGTCTGCAATGAGTGAGCTTTGAAACCCGAAAAAGGGCAAACCGCTTCAAGGCAGGATATAACGGGTTCATAAGAATATTTACGAATGATCCGGTCTGTTTCTGTGCTACACGACATATGCCTTGAATACGCTATTATATCCGGGCCTGCTGCTTCATCATCTCATCCACGGAAGGGAACCTGGCAAGATCCGTATGTGGAAGAAAGAGGGCTCCGGTCAGCTGGTTCATAAAATCTCCGCGCACATTCATCTCGAGATAAGTTATCCTGTCGCAGATTTTCTCTGCCTCTTTTCTGGTCTTTCTCCATACGAGGGCCTCAATCGCCCCGGTACCTGCGGCATTTCCCAGGCCCTCAAAGCGCTCAAGGGGCACATCGGGCAGCATCCCGATTATTACGGCCTTTTTGGGATCAATGTAATTGCCAAAGGCACCTGCAACATAAAATTTCCCGATATCCTCAAAACCGATACCAACGCTCTGGATTACCACGTTCAGTATAGTGTACATGGCCCCTTTTGAACGAATCAGGTTTTTTATGTCGCTCTGGCTGACATAGACCGGCTTTCCATGGCCGGTCTCATGAGGACCTGCCACAATATACGCCCACTCCCCGTTCACTTGTTGCATCCTGCCCCTGTCCCGGTCCGCCACGAGCTTTCCGGTCGGATCCACCAGCCCCGCAACAAACATGGCTGCCAGGAGATCTATTATTCCCGAACCGCACAATCCCTCCGGGGCCTTGCCGTCTATGGTGTGAAACGTAACATCCAAGTTGTTCCGGTCTATTTCCACCCGGTCTATGGCCCCTGGCCGTGCACTCATGCCGCAGGAGAGGATCCCCTCTTCGAGCGCCGGGCCGGCCGCCCCTGCACAGGCCACAAGCCAGTCCCTGTTTCCCAGCACGACCTCTGCATTGGTGCCGACATCCACGAGCATGGAGATCTCCTCCCTGAGGTGCATGCCCGAGGCCAGGATGCCTGCCAGAAGGTCGCCGCCGAAGTAACTCCCTATGTTTGGAAAACAATAGAGCCAGGCCCGGGGATGGACATTTATTCCTATTTCCCCGGGCCGGATCAGATCAAACCGGTTGACCACCGGAATGTATGGTTCCCGGCAGATATTGCCCGGATCAAGACCTAAAAATAAATGGCACATAGTGGTGTTGCCGGCCATTGCAATAAAGCTTATATCCTCAGGGCGCATGCCCTGTCCTGCCGTAATCTCGCGTACAGAGGAGTTGAAAAGGCCGATGACCTCGGACTGCAGTGTCTCCAGGCCGTTGTCCTGTCCTGCAAAGAGGATCCTTTCCAGGATATCCTCACCGTGGACCCTTTGGGGGTTGGATTTTGACAGAGTCGAAATGACTTCGCCGGAACCGAGATCCACGAGGTAAAAGACCACGGTGGTGCTTCCAAGATCCACAGCCAGTCCGTAAGGCCGCAGGGACCCGCCTGCAGCGCTTACCCGGGCGGTCTCCCAGCCGCAGGGACCGTCCAGCACCAATGCCTGCACCTTGTAGCCGGATGAAGGGAGAACGCCGGGCAGGACCCTGCAGATTTCCAGGGGCAACAGGGGCGGCTGCCCCAGTTCAGACTCCAGGGCCGCTCTTACACGTGACTCGTGACTGCGGTTGTCGCTGAGAGACGGACCGGGGAGATCCAGGGCAATAGCGCGGGCTACGGGATCAAAACGCATAAGCGCTAAGCTGTTTTATAAACGTTCACAGATTGCATTTATGCCATACGGGGCTGTTTTGTACAAGATGAACATCGAACATCGAACATCGAACGTTCAACATCGAATGAAAAAAACAAACACCCAATACCGAATGAACATCGAACATCGAACATCGAACGTTCAACATCGAATGAAAAAGATGAACGTCCAACCTTGAATGACTATTTCTGTTTCTTTTCAGCCGTTTTGATGCTTGTAACGAAAATCTTAATTAATTCCTCTGTTTCCTGTAAAATATCATCTAATAGTTCAGGTTTTTTAATTAGTGGTACATGCTGAATAAGTTTTAACCATCGCTGGGCCTCCCTGAGCTCCTTTAATGAGATACGAAGCTTATGGATAAAGTCCTTTGGGGACTCTGCTGCCTGAGCTTCACCATGGTTTGGATAAGGTGAAGTTCCCGATCTTAACAATTGGCCTGCAACATGGTTGCCTGTTCTGGTATTTGGTAGCTGTTCAACGATCTTTATGATTCGTACCGAATACTCAAGCAGCCTTTCTTCCAGATCATAAGTCTTCATCTTTCCCCATTCGATGTTCGATGTTGGACGTTCGATGTTCGATGTTCATCTTTTTAAACACTTCATCTTTCCCCATTCAACGTTCGATATTCGATATTCGATGTTGGACGTTCGATGTTCGATGTTCGATGTTCATCTTTTTTTCAGTGTCCTTCAAGCATGGACCTGATCTTGAGGCGCAGGCCCTGAAGCCGGATGAACCCCCCGGCATCTGCCTGGCTGTAAACATCGTCCTCCTCGAAGGTGGCAAACTCCGGCCGGTACAGGGATTTTTCCGCCTTTCTTCCCACGACCCGGCAGTTTCCTTTATAGATTTTGAGCCGGACCCTTCCGTTCACATTAATCTGGGACTCGTCTATGAGCTTCTGAATCAGCTCCCTTTCCGGGGAAAACCAGAAACCGTAATAAATAAGCTCTGAATAACGGGAAACCAGGCTGTCCCGCAGGTGCATAACCTCCCTGTCCAGAGTCACTGACTCAAGGGCCATGTGGGCTGTCCGGAGAATGGAACCGCCCGGCGTCTCATAGACACCCCTTGATTTCATCCCCACAAAACGGTTCTCCACCAGATCAACCCGCCCGACCCCGTTGGCCGCACCTATCGAGTTCAGCCTTGACAGGAATTCCGCTGCGGAAAGACGCTCGCCGTCAAGGGCAACAGGATCTCCATGCTCAAAATCGATTTCCACATAAGACGGATCATCAGGGGCATTTTCAGGGCTTTTTGTCCACACAAACATGTCTTCATCCGGTTCTGACCACGGATCTTCCAGAATCCCGCCCTCATAGCTTATGTGCAGAAGGTTTGCATCCATACTGTAAGGCTTTTCCTTTGTGACCGGAACCGGTATGCCGTGGGCCCTGGCGAAATCCACGAGCTTCTGCCTGGAGCTTAAGTCCCAGATGCGCCAGGGGGCTATGATCTCGAGGTCGGGGGCAAGGGCCATGAAGGAGAGCTCGAAACGGACCTGGTCGTTTCCCTTGCCGGTGGCCCCGTGGCTCACTGCGCCGGCCCCGGTCTCCCTGGCGATACGTACCTGTTCCCTGGCGATGAGGGGCCTTGCGATGGACGTGCCCAGCAGATAGGCGCCTTCATAAACGGCGTTCGCCCTGAACACGGGAAACACGAAGTCCCGGACAAACTCCTCTTTGAGGTCCCTTATCAGCACATCCGAGGCCCCTGTATCCAGGGCCTTCCGCCGCAGGGCCTCCCAGTCCTCTTCCTGGCCTATATCCGCGCAGTAGGCCACTACAGGACATTGATACATCTCCTGAAGCCACTTGAGTATGACTGATGTATCCAGCCCTCCTGAATAGGCAAGGACTATTTTGTCTATTTTTTGTTTCTGCATAATCGTAACTGTTCAGGTTATTAGGTTCAGGGTTCAGGGTTCAGGGTTCAGGGTTAGAGAGCGGCAAAATATGAAGTGATCAAGATAACCAACCGTGAACATGAACCTTTGAACGTCTGCCATCACCAATGGGCAGGGAAACCGTGCCGCGACCTGTCCATCTGATTAAATGGCGATTGTTCTGCGGTGTGCCATTAAGCTACTTGGTAGACCACGGGACGATAATGTGGCTCAGGAACAGATTTTCCATGTGTACGTGCGGACTCCAACCATACATCTTTTGCCTTCAATACCTCCGGCAACGCTTCTTCTGGGGATTCTCCAAAAGCAGAGCAATACTTCAGATCGGGTATGTCTGCTACATATCCCTCGTCTTCTTCGCTGTAAAAGATATTGATGTGATAATCCTTCATTCCTCATCCTCCATTTTCAGATTATGGCTCTCAATTATCTTCAATCCAACTTGAACCCAAAGGCTTCGGCGACACCGGACGCCTCAGAGAACCTGATATTCCTGGATCCAGAAAGTAGTTTCTTTAGCAGCTTACGCCTGATCATATAGTTTTCCGGCACATTCTGTCAGAGCAGAACCCTGAACCTGAGCGGTTACACCTAATCTATCAAAAAATCGTATCTTTTACAAATTGATCAGGAATTTCTCCGTCCCCATTATTTCCTTATTTCTGATCCGGGGTGTCAATTTTTGTCATTAAAGGACTCTTTTTAGATACCAAACAAGGCGGAAAGTCGCATCCGATATCTCAGGCAATTCCCAAAACAGGCGTATTTCAGACCTCGTTAAGTGGTTCAGCAGTTGATTAGTTAAGTGGTTATTATTATTTGAATTTATATAGTTTGCATAGAAATTGGATACTTGATGTAATTGAAGCTCTAATATGCTGATTTAACATACTTATTTTTCGACTCAACGACTCAACGACTCAACTATTTGACGATATCTGTATTTACTGAGGTGCAGCAGGCCATGGCAATGTGGCATTGACCTTGCAGTAAAGTATGGCAACGCAGGGTCATATGATCGGAATTGAAATTGGAAATTGGAAATTTGAAATTGGGAAAAAGCAAAAAGGTGCGGATTCATTACCTAATTTCAAGTTTCAAATTTCATTTCAGATTAAATCAATAAAGGAGGTGAAATCGTATTTATCAAACATTTATCAAATCTGAAAAAGTTGACGATAGACATTTACAGTATGAACTCAAACCAATTATTTGATACAGGAGGTCTATTATGCTTGGATTTTTGAACAAGATGAAAAAGACAGGGTACAAAGGTTTTACCCTGGTCGAGCTGATGATTGTCGTGGCGATTATCGGGATCCTGGCCGCAATTGCCATCCCGCAGTTTTTGAGTTACAGGGTAAGGGCGAATAATACTGCTGGTGAGGCCCTGACAAAACAGATAAACAATTCACTTTCTGCCCTTAATTCAGACATTGCCGCTTACGGTTATCTGAATACCGGGAATACCCTTCAGACCGCACCCGGCTGTCCAGCCGCTGGTGGAAATAATGAGGTTGACGGCAGCCAGCAGGCATGGACCGCGGCGACAGCTACACAAGCTGGATGCATGGTCACTGGAACATATTATAACGCATCTGGTACGGCATTAAATATCAGCGGGGTAGGCCAGACCATACCCAACGGTCAGGACGCCGACATATGGGTTGCTCCAGATGCCAGTGGCGTTGCCGGGCAGACTTATATGGTCGTAGTTAAACCTTCAGGTGGCAATCGGGCCTTTGGCATCGACTCAGAGCTGTCTGATGTAATCTACTTTGTACAGAATGACACGTGGAGAGGCAAGAGTACTTTTGCCGCCACTACACTCGCAGTCCCTGCGATCACGCCTAATCAGTGCGATTTTGACCCGGCCGGTGACGATACAGGTGTAGCCGGCGGCGGTAAACCGACTAACAATTGGCATGTCCTGAAGTAGCAAACGGATCCTATTTGGACATACGGATTACCGCCTGAGGGTCAGACCTTTGGCGGTAATTTTTTTGGTAACCGTTCAGAGGTTCAGGGGTTCAGAGGTTCAGAGGTTCAGAGGTTCAGGGGTTCAGGATTAGAGAGCGATGAAAATTGAACGGTTTGAAGATATTGAGGCCTGGCAACTGGCACGTGAATTAACAGGGCGTGTGTATGGGCTGACAAGGAAGCCAGGGTTTACGAAAGACTTCGGATTGAAGAAACAGGTACAAGATGCTGCCAGATCATCGATGCATAATATTGCCGAAGGCTTTGATTCGGAGACAAATTCGGAGTTTGTTCGTTTTCTTCGGTATGCAAAGAGGTCTTGCTCCGAGGTCCAGAGTGAGCTTTACGTGGCGCTCGATCAACAATACATAACGAAAGCCGAGTTTCAGGATGTGTATGATCATGCCGGACGCACCCGCGCTGCCATTCGTGGTTTCATCAAATACTTGCTGGCTTATGAGCAGGGCCGGCGAAATAAAAGCAACCCTGAACCTATGAACCCTGAACCTATGAACCTATTATGTATGTTCAACCGAATGCCGGGAATATAACGGGATGAGCGAGATAGTCTTTGACCATGTGACAAAGAGCTTCAAATACGGTCTCAAGCAACAGACCGTGCTTCAGGACCTGTGCCTGGAGATAGAAAAAGGGGAGATCTTCGGATTCCTCGGCCCGAACGGGGCCGGCAAGAGCACGGCAATAAACGTGGCCCTTGATTTTATCCGGCCTGATAAAGGAAGGGTCCTCATAAAGGGGCTTCCCGGAAACAGTGTCGGATCACGGGGTCACGTGGGATATATGCCGGAGCATCCACAGTTTTATGAGCAGCTCTCCGCAAGGGAGCTTCTCTGTTTCGGCGGGCTTGTTTCCGGGATCAACAGGTCTGAAATCAATGAACATATTGAGATTATACTCGAAAAGCTGGAGCTCCTTCCCTTTATGAATCGCCCTGTCCGTACCTTTTCAAAGGGGATGAAACAACGTATAGGAATGGGCCTTGCCATGATTCATGACCCGGATATACTCATCCTGGACGAGCCCATGTCCGGCCTCGATCCTCTTGGCAGGAGGCTTGTGACCAGGCTTATCCTGGATTTCAAGGAAAGGGGAAAGACGGTCTTTTTTAGTTCCCATATACTAAATGACGTCGAAACCCTGTGCGACCGTATCGCCATCCTTGATAAAGGGAAGAGGCTGTTTTACGGCAATATCGAAGAGTTCTGCCGGGATTCCGGCTCCATGGAAGAGGCGTTTGTGGAGCGGATAACCAACTCCGGACATTAATGCAAAGGCTTCATAGATTTAGATGCACAATATCTGGCTGCTGACAAAGGTTACATTTAAACAAGGCATAAGGAGCAGAATTCTTGCAGGAATAGCCTTTCTGTCTGCCCTCCTCTTTGCCTCAAATATAGCAATAACGAACCTGTTTGCCATTGAAACGGGCAAGGTCATGGTGGATATCGGCTTTTCAGTCCTGTCTCTTGCCGGGCTCTCGATCATCTTTTTTCTTGGGATCGGCCTTGTAAGCCACGATATTCACAACAGGACCGTCTGCATGGTGATAAGCCGTCCCTTCACTCGCTGGCAATATATACTGGGCAAGTACGGGGGGCTGACTCTTATCCTGCTGACAGCCACGGTCATCCTCGGAGCGCTCGCCATCCTTTCCTTTTTCGTATGCTCGCTTCTCGTCCCAGGGCTCGAATTGCCCAGGGATTTCTCCTGGCCCGCCATCCTGGTGACGATCTCCTTTAATTTTCTCTCCCTCTTGGTGGTAATGTCCTTTGCCTTCTTTTTTACTATTATCTCTTCCAGTATCTATCTGGCCATGCTCTTTACCTTTTGCACATACTTCATCGGGCATTGCCTTGAGACCATTGTGAAGATACTGCAAGGCGGACATTTTGTGGATGCGAGCCCTTCATTGGTCTTCTTTCTGAAGACAATAAGCTGGATATTTCCCAATCTCTCGGCCTTTGATCTCAAGGCCAGCATGGCCTATGGCCTGCCGCTCGATCCGGTTTATCTCGGCTGGACCGCAGTCTACGGCTGCAGCTACTCCGTTTTGATGATGATATTTACATTTATTGTCTTCAGGCGCAGAGACATATGCTGAAAGTCGGAAACATAGCCGTCTATTTACTGCTGTCCGGATTCCTGATGGCTGCCTATGTGACAAGTGCCGTGAATATAGACCGGTTCAGGGATGAGATGTCTCCTGGGGAGACCGTTTCAACCTTGATAATCGCACCGGAGGCCCTTGAAATTGCGAGCGGTGAATTTCGTCAGGTCTTGGCTGACTACTTGCTGCTGAAGGCGTGTGCCTTCCTGGGCGGCCGGAATAAAATCAAAGGTCCGGACATGAAGGTCGTTGCCGCCCTCTTCGAACAGTCATTGCATCTGGACCCCTATTTCTTTCAGACCTGCTATTATGTGCAGGCCTTCCTGACCTGGCGAGGTGCCATGGTGGAGAAGGCCATTGACTTACTGAAAATCAGCAGGAAACACCGTTACTGGGACTGGCAACCCGGATACTATATCGGGTTTGATTACTTCTATTTCTTAAAAGACAACAATAAGGCAGCCAAACAATTGATGGAGACAGCCGAAATTCCCGGAGCGCCCCCTATTATATCTTCGCTTGCCGCGCGCATGGCCCATAAAAGCGGCCAGACGGAACTGGCGATAGCATTCCTGCAGACCATGTACGACAGGGCCAAAGATGAAAGCACAAGGACCTTCCTGCAGGATCGAATCAAGGCCCATACCGGGATACTGGTCCTTGAAAAGGCGGTCCGGCTTTTCCGGCTGAAATACGGTTACATCCCCGGCTCATTGGATGACCTGGTATCAAAAGGTATAATCCCGGAACTGCCTGAAAACCCCTATGGAGACAGGTATATTTATGAACCGGAAACCGGCCGGGTCTTTTTTGACCGGATCAGATAGCACTACGACCCGCTGTCGCCGGGTACACTTTAAAGATGCAAAATGGATAGATCCATAACCATCATAGGCGGGGGCCTGGCAGGCTGCGAAGCGGCCTGGCAGGCTGCAAACAGGGGCGTTGCGGTGCGCCTCTGCGAAATGAAGCCAGGGAATTTCTCGCCGGCGCACAGGAACCCCAACCTGGCAGAGCTCGTGTGCAGCAATTCCCTGAGGTCCGCATCTATCGATTCCGCAGTAGGTCTGCTGAAGGAAGAGATGCGCCTTGCAGGTTCCCTGATAATGGATGCGGCGCACAAGACCCGGGTCCCTGCGGGAAAGGCCCTGGCTGTGGACAGGGAGCGTTTTGCACAGGAAATTACTCAACGGATAGAAAGGCACCCTCTCATTTTCGTTGCTCGGGAAGAGGTTATGGAAATCCCCAAAGAGGGAGTCGTGGTTCTGGCAACAGGTCCCCTGACGTCAGAAATGCTCTCTCAGGCCATACAGGCCCTGATCGGAGTCGATTACCTCTATTTCTATGATGCAATCGCCCCTATCGTCATGGCAGATTCTATAGACCGTGAGGTGGCCTTCAGGCAGTCCCGCTACGGCCCTATAGGTAGGGGGGACTATCTGAACTGTCCCATGGATAAGGACACTTACGAACTTTTTGTCTCTGAACTGCTGAGGGCTGAGAAGGTCCCGCTTCGCGATTTTGAGAAGGCCGTTTACTTCGAGGGGTGCCTCCCGGTCGAGGTTATGGCCGAAAGGGGACGGGACGCTTTGAGGTACGGCCCGATGAAGCCTGTGGGGCTCACTGATCCCAGGACCGGGCGGGCGCCTCATGCAGCAGTCCAGCTCAGGCAGGAAGACCTGGAAGGCAGCATGTGCAACATGGTCGGTTTTCAGACCAAACTGAAATGGAAAGAGCAGGAGAGGATCTTCAGGCTCATCCCCGGTCTTGAGAATGCGGAGTTCGCCAGGCTTGGAAGCATCCACCGGAACACATTTGTATGCGCCCCGGAGGTACTCGGGCCTACTCTTCAGATGAAGAATGAGTCAAGGATACTTCTCGCGGGACAGATCAGCGGGGTAGAGGGCTATGTGGAATCCACCGCCATGGGGTGGCTTGCAGGGGTTAACGCGGCCCGCCTCGTACGGCATGAGGCCCCATTCATCCCTCCTGCAGCAACTGCACACGGCGCCCTGATACAGCATATTACCCGGGCCGACCCCAAGAGGTTTCAGCCGATGAACATAAATTTCGGTCTCTTCCCAGGGCTTGAGAAAAAAATACCAAGGAGGGAAAGGGGTAAGGCCTATTCTCAAAGGGCGCTTGAGGCCTGGAAAGGGTTTCTGCTGAACGGCTTTTGCAGCTAAACGGAACTATCAGAAATGCCGCCTCATATATCCCTCCAGCCGGTCATAGGCCTCGTTCAGGATATCTTCAGGAGGGAGAAAGACCACGCGGAAATGCGGTGTCTCGGGCAGGGAGCCGAAGCCGCTGCCATGTACCACGACTACACCGGTCTCGCGGATGAGGTCCTTTACGAATTCCTTGTCATCTATATCTGCCTCTATCCTGGGAAAGGCATAGAATGCACCGTTAGGTCTCTGGCAGGATATGCCCGGAATGGCATTCAGCCTTTCGATTGTCAGGTCCCTGCGTCGAATCAGTTTTTCTATCGTCTCTTTAATATGTATCTGATCGCCGTTCAGGGCGGATGGTATTGCAAACTGCTTTGGGTGCGGGGCGCAGAGCCTGGCCCTCACAAGCTTTTTCATGGCCTCGGTGTAATCCTCCACAAGCTCTTGAGCCCCGCTTACTATGGACCAGCCGATGCGGAAACCAGGGGCAAGATAGCACTTGGAAAGACCGTTAAAGGTCACCATGGGGAGTTCTTTGTCCAGTGAGGCCATACTGATGTGGGGCTGGCTGTTCAGGATAAGCTTGTCGTATATCTCGTCGCTGAGAATTACCAGGTTATAACGCCTTGCAAGTTCTATCACCTGACGCAGTATATCCTCCTTGTATACCGCACCTGTGGGATTATTGGGGTTTATGATCACAATTGCCCGGGTGTTTTCATCTATCTGTCTCTCTATATGATCGATGTCGGGCTGCCAGGCGTTATCTTCGTCCAGCATATAAGGCCTGGCCTCACCGATCAGGCGGCTGAGGAGCGCATTGTAAAGGGGGTAGCCCGGCGACGGGACAAGCACGTTTTCCCCCTTGTTTACCAGCGCGGAGAGGGCAAAATCAATGGCCTCACTCGCACCGGTGGTAATCAGTATTTCATACGGCTCTATACCGTTCTTCCTGGTTTCCTGCCTCACGGCCTCAATGGCCTCCGGTACCCCATCAGAGTCGGAATACCCGGTGTAATTATCCAGCATTGCCCTATGTGTGGCATCTATGAGGTGCCTCGGTGTGTGAAAACCAAAGAGCACGGGATCGCCTATGTTAAGATAAAAGAGATCGCCGCCAGCGGCCTTTCTCTCCCCTGCGACCAGTACGATATCCCTGATGGCATAAGCAATGTGTTCTGTCCGTCTCGAAGGAATGATTTTTTTAAGTGTATTCATATTGACTGTCTACCAATAAAACTCGGTTGTGAAAATTCAGTTGGCCGTTTGCTGGGCCTATCTCAATGAATTCACCCAACACTCTTATTTGTCAACTGAATTTTTTAATCATCCGAATTTTATGATGATCCCTCCCAAGATAGAAATTCAACCATGAGGAGGTGTTGTAAAGAATCCAGTCTCGCGGAGGAAGCGGAAGGCCACTCAGCCTTTCCTGTTTGCCAAGGCTCTTAAGCCTTTCATATACCCTTACATAAAAACACTTCTGCCTCCCCGGCCAGACTTCGCACCAGCCGTCTCTGCTGCCCCCGCATGGGCCGTTCAGCAGAAACTTGGCACACCCGGACTGGGGACACAGAAATCCCATTTCTTCCAGGGTGCAGTCTCCACAGCACCGGCAATCATAAAGCCACTTTTTTATCCAATATTCAAAAGAAGTAAAACAGCTCTGTGAAGACGAGCCGTCAATCCATCCTGCCATCCTGCGCAGGGAGCTGAAAAGAGGTCTCCCGGGTTCAAAGGCAAGCTCGTGGAAAAGGCGTCCGAGACCCAGGCCGAGCGAATCTTTTAAAGAGGGCGTAGCATCTGCCCCTGGATTTGGCTCGTCACGGTTGAGCCAGGTCCCCGGATCTTCCTTGAAATACCAGAATTTCCATTCCTCAGGAAAAAGAAACTGGCATGTAAAGAGCTTCCATCTCTCGCCTATCTCATTGGCCCGTTTAATGACCCATTCAACTTGGGAGTATTTGAGACCGGGGCCGCTGAGATGCACCCCTTCGTAGCCGATACCCCTCAGTATCGACACTAACCGCGCTGCGCGCTCCAGCCTGGCACCCTTCCCCCGGTCATCCGACATGGCCTCCTGTTCCATACGCTCAAGGAGCCTGCCCGGCAAAATGCATCCCGGAATTTCTCCCCTGTGCAGGATCCTTGCCAATTTTATCGTCGGTATAAATACCGTTCCTAAAAGAGGCACCCTGAGGCCTTCCCTGTCCATAAACCGCCTGAGCTCATCGAATTTGCGCACGTCAAAACCCATTTGCGTTATTACAAAGCTTGCCCCGGCAGCCACCTTTCGCTTGAGCTTCAGGTATTGAGGGATAAGCTCAGATTCCAGGCGCTTGAAGGGAGATACGACACAGCCGGCATGAAAGCTCATGGGGGCCAGCTTTACACCCCCATATGGTGCCTTGGAATCAAGAACGAATCCCCGGTTCATGTCGGAGACCATGCCCAGGACCTGGACTGAATCCAGATCGAATACGGGCTTGGCGTTTCCCATGAATCCGTATCCTGGATAATCCCCTGTGAGCACCAGGAGGTTTTTAAGGCCGGATCGATCAAGCACGAATAGCTGGCTCTCCACGAGATTACGATTTTTGTCCTTGCAGGAAAAGTGGATGATTGGATCGATCCCAAGGGCCTTTATCTCAGAGCCAAGTGCCATGGGCGACAATGCAGGATGTCCTTCGGCGTTGTCCGTTATGGAGAGGGCGCTGATCAGGCCGCCGGCCGCCGCCTCTCCGGCAAACCGGAGGATCTCGTCAATGGCCTTGCCCCTTGAGGCCCTGGCGGGCACAAGCTCAAATGTAATTACAAAACCGCGTTCCGTCCTTCCGACATCATATCCTGGATCCCTTTGGGCCAGACGCTCTTCCATGGCCTTTTGGAGCTTTGAGTGGAAAGAATCGGTTGTCAGCCTTCCAGTCCTCCGCGCAGCTTGCGCTTATCACCTATTCGTATGGTCACCCGCCGGTTGTCCAGATACTCAAGGAGCGGAATCATATACTTTCTGGAAAGCCCTCCGGCAAGGTCCCGGAATTCGTTTATGCCAAGCTCGCCGTGATCTTTAATGAAGCAAATGACCATATCCTTAACTCTGTCCAGGATACTGTGGTGAAAATAGAGATCCTCCTTCAAGCGCACAAGAATCCCTTCTCTGACCATCAGATCAAATATCGTGTCCGCCGCCTTCTTACGCCCTGCCATACGGCCAATGGCATCCTCACGAAAAGGGGGCTGAAAACCGGCCCGCTTGAAGATAAGCTCAAGTTCTCTTCTGATCTCTTTTTCTTCATCCCCGAGAGTCACATGGTGTGTAGAGAGCCTGACAAGATCCTTTTCGTGTGCAACCTTTCCTGACTTGACAAGATCAGTAAGAAGCATTTGAAACAGCCTTTGATTTGTTGATTGAAAAACAGGTCCCGTAACACCGGCTGCGGAAAAGAGGCGGGACCTCAGCTCTTCTTTGGACAGGCCCTGGACAAGAGGGTTGTCATGATGAAAGGTCTCCAGGATACTCAATGCCCGTTCCTTCAGGATCCCGTAAACTTTACCGTGGATGAGTCTCTGCCCTTCTCCCTCAAAGCACACAACTTTTCTGGAACTCAGGAGAGGATCAAGCTCCCTGGCAAGGCGTTTTCCATATATACTGCTACGCATTGCGATCTCTGATCTTGAGAGCCCCCTCACGCCCGCACGTTCCAGATGATAGCCGATGATGTCAGCCGGTCCGCCCCTGGCCAGGATATCCAGCTCCGCCCAGAGTGCGGGCCGGGTCCGCTTCCGTCTCCTGGGGACAGGGTGGAGGATCCTTCCGCCACCTATGGTACGGACAGGCGAATAACTCCTTATGACATAGTGATCTCCGGAGAGGACCGCCACCGGCTCCTTCAACATTATCTGGATATAGGACTCTGAACCCGGAGCAAGCTCGTCTCCCTGGAGCAGGACCCTTCCGATAACCTCGGCCGTTCCCACGTGAAAGCGAACCGGACTCCTGTGCCGCAGGGGACGGCCTGAGCTGGCAAGATACAGAAAATTCAAATCAACGAGGCAGCTCGCGTGCAGGCTCCCCGGAGTAGCAGCAACATCTCCCCTGCTGACATCTTCCTTGTCAATACCCTGTAGATTGAGGGCCGTGCGCATCCCCGGATGGGCCTCCTGGGCATCCTTTCCATGTATCTGGATGCCCCGAATCCTGGCGGTCATCCCTTTGGGATAGATAGATACCTCGTCTCCCAGCCTGATCTGCCCGGAAATGGAAGTGCCGGTGACTACCGTGCCAAATCCTTTGACGCTGAACACCCTGTCCACCGGAAGGCGATAGGGTCCGACCGGGGCCCTTGGCACCACTTCTGATATCGTCTCATCCAGAACCCTGAGGAATTCGTCAAGACCTTCTCCGGTGGTAGAGGAGACAGCCAGCACAGGGGCATCTTCCAGAAATGTACCTGAGACAAAATCACTGATGTCCTCAGTAACCATTTCCAGCCATTCCTGTTCCACAAGGTCTTTCTTGGTGAGGACAACAAGCCCTTTCTTGACCCCAAGGAGCTGGCATATCTCCAGGTGTTCCGTGGTCTGGGGCATGATTCCTTCGTCGGCAGCCACCACAAGGACAACGAGGTCCATCCCCATGGCCCCTGCCACCATGTTTTTTACAAAACGTTCGTGGCCCGGTACGTCCACCACCCCAACCTGCTGGCCTGACGGGAGAGAAAGGTGGGCAAAACCCAGTTCAATAGTGATGCCCCGCTCTTTTTCCTCCTTTAGCCGGTCGGTATCTATGCCGGTCAGGGCTTTGACCAGGGCGGTCTTCCCATGGTCAATGTGTCCAGCAGTACCAATAATAATGGTTTTGGTATCCATGGATCAGCCCGCCTTCTTGCCCGCCTTACCTGTTTCTAACCTGGGAAACAGGGATGGTATACGTGAGATATTGGTCCCAGGAATCAGGATTCCCCAGCGCCGGGCCGCGTCAAGATTCAGATCCACCTGTGGGTCAAGACCCATGGCCTCCTGCATTTTTCCGGCGGTTGACGGCATTACGGGGGCCAGCAGGATCGAAAAGATCCGAAGAGACTCAAGGAGTGTGTAGAGAACATTCCTCAACCGGCCGGCCTCAGCCGGGTCCCTGGCCAAGACCCATGGGGCGGAGGTGTCAATCACTTTGTTGGCCGCGTTTATTACTTCCCAGACTGCCTGCAGGGCCTTGTGTATGGCAAAGGACTCCATGGACTTTTCCCAGACGGGTACCAAGCCCAGCGCGGCCTCACGCAGCTCTTTCTCCGGACCATCCTGATCCTGAGGTGACGGGACCTTTCCTCCGACATATTTCTGTACCATGGCCAGGGTGCGGCTCACGAGATTCCCCAGGTCATTGGCAAGATCGGCGTTTATCCTCAAAGTGAAGGATTTTTCGCTGAATCCGGCATCCAGGCCGAAGACCATCTCCTGCATCAGACAGTATCTGGTTGCATCTACACCAAAGGATTCAACCAGATCAATCGGTCGTACTACATTTCCGAGGCTCTTGGACATCTTCTGATCACGCATCTGCCAATATCCGTGGACATGGAGACGCCTATAAGGCTTGAGTCCAATGGCCTTGAGCATAGTAGGCCAGTATATCCCGTGAGGCTTCAGGATGTCTTTGGCTATCACGTGCTCGGCCACCGGCCAGAATTTTGAAAAATTTGGATCATCCGGATATCCCAGACCGGTCAGATAGTTGATCAGGGCATCAAACCAGACATAGGTTATAAATCTATCGTCAAAAGGAAGTGGTATGCCCCATGTGAGACGGCTGGTCGGCCTTGAGATGCACAGATCATCCAGGGGATCTTTCAAAAAGGACAGTACTTCATTCCTGTAACGCTCAGGCGTGATGAACCACTGGTGCTTCTTTATATGGTCCACCAGCCAGTCCTGATATCGACTCATAAGGAAGAAGTAATTTTTTTCCTTCAATCGCACCGGGACAGTGCCATGATCCGGGCACCTTCCGTCCTTGAGCTCCCGTTCCATATAGAAGCGCTCACACCCAAAGCAGTAAAGCCCCTCATATTCCCTGAAGACTATGTCCCCTTTGTCGCAGACTTCCTGCAATATGCGCTGGACAGTTGCAACATGGTTCTGTTCCGTGGTGCGAATAAATCTGTCAGGCTCTATGTTCAAAAGGGACCAGGAATCCCTGAATAAGGCGCTTATCCTGTCTGCATATGCTTTTGGATCTGTTCCCTGCTTCTCTGCTGCCTGAACAACTTTATCCCCGTGTTCATCTGTTCCGGTCAGAAAAAAGGTCTCCTCCCCTCGAAGTTTATGGAACCGGTTCTGCACATCTGTAATCACAGTTGAATATGCATGACCCAGATGAGGTTCTGCATTTACGTAGTAGATGGGCGTTGTTATATAGAATCTGTTTTTCATTGAAAATTTGGGATCCTTAAACTTGAAATTGGAAATTGGATAAAAACATAACCTCTCATTAAGACCCGGCATTCCGACAGCTTCCCGTTTGGATAGGATGGCCGGCATTGTCTTTGGAGGCTGTCGAATGTTTCGATCTTCTTTTTTCAGCTCCAGGTTTGTTCTCAGATTGCTTCTGTTTTGGTGAACGGGTGATTGACCTGTCTGGTTTTCTCTGTTTTTTATTATTTTTGATTAAAGATCTGGCCTTTTTCTTTTTATATTGCTCAAGCTCTGAAATTTTGAATTCGACTTGGGTGGCATCGGAAAGAGCAACCGTGACTGTCTGGCGCAGTATGTCTTGCCGCACTACCTTGCCTTGTCCGGCAGGAGTATTACAAGGCTTTCCAAGAGGAGGCATGTTTTTGGCCAATTCCAGGTATGTTTCGTATTCACACGTGAGACAGCAAAGCAGTCTGCCGCAGATCCCTGATATCTTGTTTGGATTCAGGGGAAGGTTCTGGCATTTGGCCATCTTTATGGATACAGGATCAAAATCCTTAAGAAAGCTGGCGCAACACAGCTCCCGGCCGCAATTTCCTATTCCTCCTATCATTTTGGTCTCGTGCCTTATTCCTATCTGATGCATTTCAACTCGTGTCTGCAGCATATTTACCAGGTCTTTTACCAGCTTCCTGAAATCTACTCTGCCCTCCGCGGAATAGTAAAATATAATCCTGCTTCCATCGAAGAAACTCTCCACCCTGACCAGCTTCATGGAAAGGCCCAGGGCACGAATACGCTCTGCGCAAACATCCCTGGCGGTCTTTTCCCGATCCAGATTCCGATAGTAGAGTTCTATTTCGTGAGTACTGGCCAGACGTTCCACCCTGGGAAGGAGCGTCTTCATGGGCATTCTTATCTTGACAGGGCGTCCCATTACCCGGCCGACCTCGATTCCATGCTCTGTGGGCACTACTACCCACTCCGCATCCATTACCGGAACACTGCCTGCGTTGTAATGGGACGGAGGCCATTTTGGCCTGAAGCGGACCGCAACAAGTACCAGGAATGCTTCGTCCCGGTTCTCCTGTCCCTTGAGATCCGATGCACGGGCATCAGGTTCATTATTATGCCCCTGAACACTTGCTATTTCCATATTTCCTTTTTTCATAATCCTGCATAATAACAGATTCTTTCACGAAAATCCCCTAACTCGGATAAAAATTCAGAAATTCGACAACAATTGTCATAGTAGCCCTATTTTTGCTGCCGGTTCGGCCTCCTCCGACTCTGCAGCGATGAAGTCTCTGTAATGGAAACGGAGCGAAGGGGGCAACATGTCCAAAGTTACAAACAGGTCAATCAATAATGGGAGGAACCAGTGATTTATGCAAACCCGGCAATTTGTGAGGGACATGAAGAGCCGGATGAGTCGAGAGACTCACGTCCGGATCTGTGAGGGCCTGGGGGTGAAATTCCCCCGGGCTACCCGACCGGGGGCCGGGGGGAGAAAGAACCCCCGGATACCCGATTGGCCTTCTACTTCCTGTAAGCCGGCCTGAGGCCCTTCAACATAGGGTAGTGTTTCGTGTTGAGGGTCTTCAGTTCCGCTTTCTCGGATTCAGCGGTAGCAGCCAGGATTGCGTCTGCAAGTCCGACGCTGTGTGACTTGCCGTAATCGCGTCTGTAGAGACCTCCAGACTTCGCAATCTCAGGAGTGACGGGGATAACACGGAAGAGAGACACGAAGTTATCGAGGGCAGACTGCTCCGGGTCTCCTTTCACTCCGGCATGCAGCTCCGCAACAACGATTGACGAGAGAATGATCCGTGAGGAGTGGGCGTTGATGAAGGCGATCGCTTCAGTACGGCCTCGCAAGAAATCAACAAGAACATCTGTGTCGACAACGATTGGTTCGGCCATGATTAGGTTCTGTCCCATTCAGTTCGCATTGTCTCGAAGTCAGGAAGATCCGTACGCTCCTTCCATATTCCGGCTACCTCGCGTAATACCGCCTCTCGTCGCCCGCGTCCTGCTTGATTGATGAGGCGATCAACAGCCTCCCGAATAAGCTCGCTTTGTTTCTTCCCGACGGCCTTGGCGATAGCAGCTAGTTCATCTCGTTGACGCTTTGTCAGGTATATCTGAGTCCGTACCATACTATACCTCCAGTACTGTATACATCAGTATTATACACCACACTTCTTGTCAAGGCCAACATGCTGTTCACCAGTCGGTGCGGAGCAGGAGCGGAACACCGGTCTGGTGCACTGATATGTTTGCTTTATCTGTATACATCTTTTCGGTGTCCAACCTTTACAATCCAAACTGTCAATTCATAATCCTGGATAGAATATACAATCCGATATCTACCTTGTCGCAGCCGGTACCTATCTTGGCCAGTAAGCTTCTCGCATCCGGAAGGGCGTGGATTTTCTGATAAATCTTTTATCCTTTTTAAAATGTTTCGCAGATCCTTTTTCGGGATCTTTCTCAAGTCCTTCCAAACCGATTCTCGGAAATAGACCTTATATTCGGCCATCTATTTTCAGCCTTTTTATCATTTCATCATAGGAAATCAGGGCTTCGCCGGCTCTTTGATCAAATGCTGCAAGGTCCTCCGCATCTTCGGCGAGAGATTCTCTAATAGCCGTGTTAACGAGGTCGGAAATAGACCTGGAAGTCTCAGCTGATTTTAATTTCAGCGCTTTATGAAGAACGGGGTCCAAATAGATGGTTGTTCTTTTTGCGACTGTTGCCATAATGTCACCTCCTGTTTTGTGACATTATAACGCTATAACCCTCGATGGCCACTTCAAAATACCCCACCTGTGGCCGGGTCAAAATACCCCGGCGACAGGTTAAAGTAGTGTACTAATCTTGGGGGTAAAAATCCATCGTTTTTCCTTTTTCATCCTGGTTTTTTCTTTTGATTTCCGATAATCGTGATGCCGCTTCTTTGAGACGGTAGCTTTTCCCTTTGAAGTTGAGGAGGTGGCCCCGGTGAAGGAGGCGATCGAGGATAGCCGAAGAGGCGGCGTTATCCCTGAGGAGCTTCCCCCAGTCTTCTATTGGTCTGTTCGACGTAAGGAGTGTACTTTTTCTTGAAGAATAGCGATTCAAGATAATATCCAGCAGATCGTCAGCGGCTTGTTCCGGGATTTTCTTGCGCAGGAATAGATCGTCGATAACCAAGAGATCGGTTTCGGAGAAGAGTTTATTGACCTTTTTCCTTCGTTTCAGTTGAGTGGCTTCGAAGAGGTCCTCGAAAAATATATGAGCTTCCCGGTAGAGGACCTTGTATCCTGAGAGGATGGCGGCGTTAGCGACTGTTTTGGCGATGTGGCTTTTCCCGGTCCCCGGCGATCCGATCAGGAAGGCGTCATGCCCATCCCGAATAAATTTTCCGCTCACCAGTTCATAGATTGCCTTTTTGGGCAGGTTCGGGTTGAAGCCCCAGTCGAACTCCGTGAGTGTAGGTCGTTCTGTAAGACCGGATGCCTTGAAACGCGTTTCAGTGAGGCGGGATTTTCGGTAATCCAATTCGTCCTGTACCATGCAGGCAAAGACCTCTGTGAAAGAAGCGTCCTGATTGGCCTGGATGATCCGGGTATCGAGGGTCGCGATCATGCCATTGAGCCGGAGGGTTTTGAGATGTCTTTCGATTTCAGCAAGTGGCATATTCATGGCTTCATCTCCTTTTTTCTTTTTCATCCTGTGATTCTCGTTTTGTTCAAAGGATCCCTTGCCTGCGCAGAGCACGAAGTTGCTCCAGGGACATATCCGCCGGGTCCTGGATGGATTCTGGAATGGGTTGGGCTCCCTGGCCGTTCAAGGGTACCAGCTGATTCCAATCAAACACGGTGACAGAGAGGCCGTGATGGGATAGCTGTTCTCGTACCTGCTGAGCCCCGGTTAGTCCTGCCTGGTCCCGGTCCAGGAACAACAGGATTTGAGGGAATCGTACCAGGGTTTGGATCCTGACCAACCGCTCGATCTGTTCCCCGGAGACGGCGTTTCCCATCAACGCGACGACATTGCGGCAACCGGCTTCCACGAGCTTTGCCACATCGAAAAATCCTTCTGTGAGGATCAGGCCGAACTTGTTCGCTTGACGCCAAGCCTCTTCATCCAGCAGGATGTGATCCTGGTTGTAGATCTCCCAG